>CAYLRB010000015.1:0-24702 GCA_964386265.1 uncultured Candidatus Peribacteria bacterium
TTCCCACATGTATACTTGCCCACAACAAAAAGACATTAATTTGACCAAAAACTCTTCCACATCTGTAAACTTACCAAAGTGCGAGTCACCAAAGTTCAATCGACTTGCCTGACCTATAGATGCAATTTGATGCCGCATAAAAGGGTTGCTCGAACCAACATTAATTAGCAATTTACTATGCAATTGATCAATATGTGGAACTAAACTTTCCCATTGAAGCTTATCAAATCCCAATTTCTCATCAACTGGTAAATTTCGCAACGCTTCGGTGACAAAATCCCAAACCTGCTGCTCAAAATATTTTGCTAAAGCTGCAAATTCACGATTAAATGCATCAGGATCCGCAAAACAGTTAACAGGCTTACATAACTCTTCCTTGTCACTATATTTGCCATTTCTTATTGCTCCAAGCTCATTACTAACGTCTAAAAATGGGCATCGACCACTGTAATCTAAAGTAGATAAATTATTTATTAACATTATCTATTTGCTAAAAAACAAGCCAGAATTCTACAATAGTACAAAATAATGTCAACAATTTTCTTGACATTAACCCCAAACGTGTTTTAAGGTTGGCCACTTTGGTAACCATTTACTTAAAATATGTCATTAGAAAATCCAGCAAATCCTACAATACCACCAATAGCAATAGATGAAATTGCCTTAGCCAAAGCTGCTTTTGCAGCAGAAAAAGAAGAAAGCGCACACCAAGAAAGAACAGCAGCACAAGTTAAAGCAACAATTGAAGAACCACCAAAGTTCAACAAACTTACAAATGGAGATTTACTATTACTAGCTCAACTTGCTGGGAATCCTGAAACACTCGCGGCTTTAAATAATTGTTTAAACTTCGCAAATCTACCTGACGGACAAGCGGCAAAATTAGTTAGTAGAGAAGATCAACCAAAGCTAGAAGCTGGCAATAACACCTACATTATCCAGCCTGATACAGCTGGCAATCTATATGCGCTTATTGATACCGAAAGCGGCAAACAACCTGTATATATTATCGCAGAATCCACGCAGTGGAATAAACTGACTAGCGGTCTAGAAAGGGAAGTCATTGCAGATCCAGGTTATCTCAGCCAATTTCACAAAAAGCCGAAAAGCCCACACACGCAATCTCAATTGCCCGAATCACTACAAGGTATATTACAAAGAATAATTGAGGCTATGGAACATATTTCAAAAATCAACAGAACAGATGCCTTTGCAATCCAAATCATCAAACCATACTTAATTGCTTGTTTGCTAAAAGTAGATCACACAAATAACGCAGTAGAATACTGCATAACACCTAAGGCAGATTCTCTTAAACTAGAAATATTTGTGGCAAACAGGAAAACACATACAAGAAAACCACTTGACGAGTTCATCATCCACTAAAAAAGGGGTGGTAGATGAAGTATGATTGAAATATTTGTAGACAATCAGTGACTTATCTTACGCACCCCTACGAGTTTGCTCCCTGAATCGATACAAGCGGATGACTAAGCTCTAAGAAATATTTGTTCAATTGGTTTTTGATTTTTGAAAGTTTTTGTCCAATTTATTTTTAATTT
Organism: uncultured Candidatus Peribacteria bacterium; assembly: GCA_964386265.1. Classification (GTDB taxonomy): domain Bacteria; phylum Patescibacteriota; class Gracilibacteria; order UBA1369; family UM-FILTER-41-14; genus CAYLRB01. The sequence continues at coordinate 1,563 of CAYLRB010000015.1, forward strand.
TTTGGTAAGAGCTCATTCATCCTACCACCCCCGCCGAAGCCGAGATGGAGGCTGTATCCTAAGATTAAAACCTAGAAACTGCAACTTGTGCAGCGGTTTAATCGAAGAAAACAGGGAGGTCTCAAAGATTTTGCTAGAAATTATTGAATCTTATAAATCTTATAATGTTAACAAAATCCTCGCGACCTCACCGTTTTCCCTTTACAGATTGCGGCAAACCCTGTATTTAAAAGAACACATCAGATCATTATACCAAACTTTGTCTAATTTTGCAAACAACTAATCAAAACACAGATCAGCAAAGCACAAACTCAGATGCAATAAGTGGCAAATTAATCTTATTACTCGGCCCTTCCGGCAGTGGTAAGGGGACGATAATTAACCATATCAAAAAACATTACAAACAGTTCATTTTCCCAACTTCCTGCACAACTCGCGATCCTCGACCAGGCGAAAAACCCGGCGACGTCTATTACTACATTACAAAAGACGAATTTACGCAACGTATTGAGAACCAAGAATTTCTAGAATGGGCGATTGTCCATAATGACAACTACTATGGAACACTCAAAAGTGAACTACTTCAACCGCTAACAGAAGGTAAAACTGTACTGCGAGAAGTAGACTTTCAAGGGCTTTTATCAATCCAAAAACTAATTCCAAAAACCAACCTTCACACTGTTTTTATTAAAACTGACAGCTGGAATGACCTACAAAGCCGAATTCAAAGACGTGCAAAAATCGACCCTGAAGAACTAAAAGCTCGTGAAAACAGTTATTACGAAGAACTAAAACATGCTGATGAATGCGATTATCAAATTACAAATCGCGACAATCAACTGGACACAACCTTAGATCAGATTGATAATGTGCTTAAAGAAATTACAGGTGTGTAAAATTGATAACATACATTCTATGAAAACAAACATAAATCGACAACCAAAGTGTGTTCAAAAAGTAGTAGATAGTAGGCAAAAAACAAAAAGTAAAGTGAGACGTACTATAGCGTACGATGAACTGCTTTTTGTTTTTTAACCACTATTCGCGCGAAGGCGCGAACTTTGCGATCCCTCGCGCGTAAGCGCGTACCTAGATGCTACTTTTTCAACACACTCAACAATCTTAAAACATGTTCAAACCAGTCAACAACAACCAATCACTCCCAAATCTCGAAAAAGAAATCCTAAGTAAATGGCAACAAAATCACACATTTTTATCATCAGTTGAAGCACGTAAAAACGGTGCCAAATACGTCTTTTTTGATGGGCCACCTTTTGCCAATGGTTTACCACATTATGGTCACATTTTAGCCGCTTCATTAAAAGATGCGGTTACCCGTTATTGGAATATGAAAGGTTACTATGTTCCACGCACAAATGGATGGGACTGCCATGGACTTCCCGTTGAATATGAAATTGAAAAAGAACTTGAACTATCAGGTAAAAAAGAGATTGAAAAATTTGGTGTTGAAAATTTTAACAATGCTTGTCGCGAAAGTGTGTTCCGTTACACCAATGAGTGGCGAGATACCATCGAACGCATTGGCCGCTGGGTAGATTTTGATGAAACGTATGCCACGCTAGATAACGACTACATGGAGTCAATCTGGTGGGTTTTAAAACAAATTTGGAACAAAGGCTTAGTTTACCAAAATTTCCGCTCGATGCACATCTGTCCACGTTGTGAAACTCCACTTTCAAACTTCGAGGTCAGCTTAGGTTATAAAGAAGTAACAGATCTATCTGTAATAGCCAAATTCAAGCTAAACAATCCAGCTCATCCAAACACATTCATATTAGCTTGGACAACTACACCTTGGACTTTACCAGGCAATATGGCTCTTTGTTTAGGCCCAGATATAGAGTATGTAAAAATTAAAGCTCCCAGTACGAACCAAGCAGAAGAGTTTTACATTATGGCCAAACAGCTTGTAGGCAAACTATTCCCCGAACAAGAACCAGAGATTGTTGCCGAGATAAAAGCCAGCGAATTAGAAGGAGAAACTTACGAACCACTATTCCCATACTACGCAAATGAAACTGATAAAAAACGTTTCCAAGTCGTTCTAGCCGATTTTGTAACTACTGAAGATGGAACGGGGATAGTACACATTGCCGCCGGATATGGAGCTGACGATTTTGAAGTAGCCCAAAAGTATGAACTCGACCCAATTATGCACGTTGGTATGAATGGAGAGTTTAAAGCTGAAGTTAGCGATTTTGCAGGTAAATTTGTAAAAGGCCAAGATCACAATGTTGCTGAGTATTTAGCTGAAAACGGCTTACTGTTCAACAAGCAAAACTACCGCCACAGCTACCCACATTGCTGGCGCTGTGACTCTCCATTGCTAAATTTCTCGTTAAAATCTTGGTTTGTGGCTGTTAGTAAAATCAAAGACAAACTGCTCAAAAATAATGAAAAAATCAATTGGCAACCAAATCACATCAAAGATGGGCGCTTTGGCCAATGGCTAGAAAATGTACGTGATTGGAATATATCTCGCAATCGTTTCTGGGGCTGTGCAATGCCTGTCTGGGAGTGCCAAGAATGCGATCACCAAGTCTGTTTAGAATCAGTCCGCGATCTCCGTATTCGCTCAAAAAATGGTAACAAACTCTACTTTGTTCGTCACGGTGAAGCCGACCACAATCTCAAACAGATCACAAATAGCGATCCTCACGATTTAAGCAATCTTACAGAACAAGGGATTGAACAAGCAAAAAATGTTGCCGCCAAACTAAAAGAAGAAGGCATCACAATGATCTATAGCTCGCCGTTCCCACGTGCAATGCAAACCGCCGAGATAATAGCGGCCGAACTTGGTTTACAAGTTAAAACCGACGAAAGAATCCGTGAGCTAAACGAACCACACAACACGCCGTTTACCGAATTAATTGAAGCACGCAAAAGCTGTGCAAATCCTTTTACATTCCGTAGTCATCCAGACAGTGAATCAATTAAAGATGTACTTAAACGTGTTCTAGATTTTGTAGACTACCTAGCTGCTCATGAAAGTGGTGAAAACGTTTTAGTAGTAACTCACGGCGCTGTAGTCAACACAGCAATTAACTACTTTGAAGACAAAGGTTTCGACAATGCCGAAAATTTCAGCAACATGAGCAAACTTCCTCACGACGCCGTTTACACCTATTACAGCGGTAAAGTACCACAACGTGACGGAGAATTAGACTTACACAAGCCTTACATTGATGAAATCGAACTAACTTGTGACAAATGTTCAACTGGCACAATGCGCCGCATCCCAGAAGTACTTGATTGCTGGTTTGAATCAGGTGCTATGCCTTACGCCTCACTACACTATCCATTTGAAAACAAGCGCGAGTTTGAAAACAACTTTCCAGCTCAATTTATTGCCGAAGGCTTAGATCAAACACGGGGCTGGTTCTACACATTGCACGTTCTCTCAACAATTTTATTTGATGAACCATCGGCTCAAAACATTATTGTAAACGGCATTTTGTTAGCCAAAGACGGTGAAAAAATGTCCAAGCGCAAGAAAAATTATCCTGATCCAAATGAGCTATTTGCCGCAAAAGGTGTAGACGCTGTGCGCTTATTCATGTACCAATCAACAGCTCCACAAGCCGAAGATGTCCGCTTTTCCGACGACGCGGTTGATGAAGTTTTCAAAAAATTCTCACTAACACTTTGGAACACTTACAGTTTCTTTGTAACATATGCCAATATAGACAACTGGAAACCCGATCCTGAAACAATCGCTAACTTCACACCAGAAAACGAACTAGACCAATGGATTTTATCTGAACTCCAAACAACCATCGCCGAAACTACAACGCAGATGGATCAGTACAACCTAACACGTGCAACTCGACCATTTACTAATTTTGTAGATAACCTTTCCAACTGGTATATCCGACGTAGCCGCCGCCGTTTCTGGAAATCAGACAACGACCAAGACAAAACGCAAGCTTACAACACGCTCTACATTGTTCTTACCGAGTTCTGCAAAATCATCGCACCATTCACACCTTTTATTGCTGACGGCATTTACAGCAACTTAACTAACCAAGAGTCTGTGCATCTATGCGATTGGCCAACCGTCAACGAAGCTTACCACCGACCTGAACTAAATGAAAAAACGCAGCTTATCCGACAAGTTGTCAGCCTAGGACACAACATTCGCGCTAAAGAAAATCTTAAAGTTCGCCAACCGCTTGGAACGATCGAAGTTGTAGTTGCCAACAAAAATCAAGAAAAAGAAATACTGGCTCAACAAGAGGTTATTTTGGAAGAATTAAACATCAAAAACCTAATTTTAAGCGATGATGTAAGCGAAAAAGTCAAACTAGTAGTTAAGCCGAACGCTCGCGTTTTAGGGCCAAAATACGGCAACGAAATGCAGAAAATTATCCAAGCCGCCAAAGCCGGCCAATTTGAACAAGCTAGCGACAAAATACTAGTTTGCGGCTACGAACTAACACCTGATGAATACGAAATCGGTTACGAAGCCATGCCCGGCATAAGTGCCGAAAGCGAGCAAGGACTAGTTGTAATTCTACACACAGAAATAACACCAGAATTAGAAGCCGAAGGCTTGGCGCGCGATCTTGTACGTGTTGTACAAGACATGCGCAAAAAAGCTGACTACAATGTTGCAGATCGCATCCAGTTGTTAATTAAAACTTCTGATACCAAACTAAATGCAGCAATAACTCAGTTTGGCGATTACATAAAAACCGAAACCTTAAGCCTCGAGCTAATAAACGATGGTGAACTAATAGAAGCAGACCAAGAGCAAAAAGTAGAACTAGAAGGCTTTGAGGTAACCGTAGCAGTTAAAAAGAGCGCAGCGTAAGCTGCGCTCTTTTGCAGATAATCTAAATAAATTTCATGATTAGCTTCGAACTTGCAGGTGTAAACTTTTCTACACCAGCATATAACGCGGCTGGAGTTTACGACCAATATGCCGAAGAACTAAATAAACTGGGCGCATCAGAAAGCTCAGCAATTTTAATGAAGTCCTGCACAATCGAACCACGCGAAGGAAATCCAGAACCAAGATACTACTATAACGGACAAGTTTCGCTGCAAGCAATGGGTTTACCCAATTTAGGGCACCAAGCTTACTTAGAGCTCATCCCTAGCCTAAAAATTTACCAAAAACCAGTCATTGCCAGCGTTGCCGGATTAACCGTAGAAGATAATCTTAAAATGCTAACAGATTTTGCCAATTCTGACGTTGATCTAATTGAACTCAACCTCTCTTGTCCAAACCTAACTGGCAAAAACCAACTAGCATATGATTTAGCAGGTGTTAGCGAAATTCTTATCAAAATAAAGCCACTTTGCAGCAAAAAACCAATCGGCCTAAAACTACCACCATTTTACACACGGCATCAAATTCAAGCCTACAGCCAAATTTTCCTCAACTCCGGACTCGCTTTCATTACCTGCATCAATTCCATTGGCAACACACTCGTAATCGACATTGAAAAAGAAAGATCTGTGCTAAAAGCAAACAACGGCTTTGGCGGGTTATCTGGAGAATATATTAAACCAATCGGATTAGCCAATGTTCGCATGTTTTACGAAGAAACAGCAGGCAAGCTTCCCATCATTGGTGTAGGCGGTATCGAAACTGCTGAAGACATTTTTGCATACATCTTAGCCGGGGCAACCGGTGTTCAAATTGGAACCAAACTTTGGCATGAAGGTCCGGAATGCTTTAAAAAGCTTAACGCTGATTTTAGCAAACTAATGAACAAAAAAGGCTATAGCAAGCTGATTGATTTCCAAGGACAGTTGAGAAGCTATTGATAAATATCTCGTCGGTGACCGATTTTAGCTATTCGAACAGTAGCTCCATCTTCCGAAAATACAACCAGTAACCTATAGCGTCCAACTCTCAAACGATAAAGTTCTCTGCTACTAGTGTTCATTTTTTTTAAATTCAACTGAAATAAATCAGGCTTTATTTTAAATTCTTCCAACTTAGTAACAACAATATTTCTAACCTGCTCAGGTAGTTTTTCGAACTGCCGCAACGCTTGATTAGAAAAAATAAATCGCATCCTAAATTATTAGATTAGAATCACCACTCGCCAACGACACATCTATTTCTTCATTCAATTTATCGCGATTAAGCCAGATTTCGTAATCCTCCAGATAATCTTCAATAAGCTCTTTTCCACCTTCAAAAAATGGCAAAATAATTGCCTCTGGTTTTCCTCTATTCACCACCGTATAGGGAACAGCGATGTCACTCAACATTCCTATTTTTTTTTGTAAATCCGTTTTTGTAATTATATACATAGATATATAAATAAATATATATCTAATTATATATCTAAATCTAAAAAACGCAATAAAAAAAGTAATCCCGGGACCATTATTACAAACTATTACTCACCTCAGGCAGAGGTACAAAACCTATTAAAACAATCTCCCATCTATATCACCGGCGCTCATCACAACAACAACGTCGTACTGTTTTGTTAGTGTTTCAAATTGATTATCTAAATCGCTCCAATCATCAAAAAAAGTAACGTTATTTTGACCAGCACCGACAATTTCAGCTAAACGTGAAGTAGGGAAGTCAGCTTTGTCTTCAGCTTTGTCTCTTGCAGCATAAATTGGCGCAAATTTAACAGCATCAGCTGCCTTGAATGCATCAGCAAAATCTTTAAGTAAATGACCTGTTCTACTATGTTGATGTGCTTGGTACAAAACCGCCAACTTTGCATCAGGATATTTTTCTCGAAAGGCAGCCAAAGTTGCTTTTATTTCGGTTGGATGGTGACCGTAATCGCTATAAACATCAGCTAAACCGTATTTACCTTTGAATTCAAACCGTCTACCACTACCACGATATGAAGACAAACTATTGGCAACCATAACAGGGTCAACTTTCAATAAGTCAGCTACCGCAGAAGCAGCCAAGGCGTTAACTCTATTATGTTCTCCAGGCAAATCCAAAGAAAATCCTAGATCTTGAACTCGCAAATCCGCATCCTTATTTAAGCCATAAGTCAAAAATTTAACCTCATCTTTAAACTCTTCAAACAATTTTTGTGCTAATGGATAGTCCAAATTCAAAACTACTGGGTGCTGCTCATTGGTTTTTAACACCAACTTTTGAAATGCCAAATAGTAATCGCGCTCTGTAGGATAAGCATCAAAATGATCATGCTCAATATTAGTAATAACTGTTATATCAGGCTCCATATTTAAAAATCCTGCATGGTATTCACAAGCTTCTACAATCAATAAGCCACCTTCGCCATACCGATAGTTTTGCCCTGGCAAAAAATCAGCTGTAGAACCCAAAATTACAATTGGATCCAATCCCGCCTCAATCGCGACTTTAGCAATCATTGCTGTAGTAGTTGTTTTTCCATGTGTACCAGCTACTGCAACCGTTGTATACCATCTAGTAATCATTCCTAGCGCTTCTGGATAACGCAGTATCTTTATGCCTCGATCAGCCGCCTCTTTAAGCTCAACGTTACTCTCAGGAATCGCTAACGACGCAATCACTAAATCTGTTGAAGGAGACAAGTAATCAACACTGTGCCTACCACCATAAACTTTAATACCTTGCATTTTAAGCTTGTTCATTCGCTCATCTAACTCGCCTAAATCACTACCTGAAATTTCACGTCCTAATCCATAAAAATGTTGAGCTAAAGCGCTCATCCCAATTCCACCAATCCCAATAAAATGCACACTATTAACTTTATCAAATTCCGCTCGATCCATCTTGTTGCACCAATCAGAAAATAATTCTACAATCAGATTGTAAATCAAAATAAAAGTATGCGCCACCAAATTCCACAAACAAGTAAAATCATCATCACAATCCTACTGTGCGTGGCAATTTATATGTTTGGCACCTTAATCAAAGAGCTTTATACAAATTACCAAATTGAGCAGTACATTGAAGACGTTGACGATAGAAACAAACTTTTAGCCGAAGAAAACGAATCTCTACAAGCCGACTTAGAATATTACACTTCCGAACGCTACAAAGACAAACTTTACAAGCAAAATTTAGGACTAGTTAATCCCGGCGAACGCGTATTAATTATTAAAAGAGATGATGTTGTCAACAATGAACAATTAAGTATCGACGAGCAACAAGCCAGCAAACGCCTACAGTATTACCGTGAACTACCCAACTACAAAAAATGGTGGCTGGTTTTGAGCGGGTAGATAAACTATAACTTGAAACATATGACTGACAAAAACTACAAAATAATAATTTGCATTTTAGCGCTAGCATTATTCATAGTTTCTTTTTCATTCTGGCAATATGCAGTTATAACAGAATCTGATATAAGAGTTTACGAGCGACTAGCCGACCTCATATACGAACTATAATTTCTTTTGTAATTGAATATGCGCGACTTTGCGTGTAATAGTTAATCATAATTATTATAATTGCTATAATAACAAGGATTTAGTGTTTAGCTTGAAAATATATTTAGTATTAAAGCATCGCAAATCGAAAATTAAACTAAAAATTACATTGCAAAAATTGATCTTTTTTATTTGTACTTAAAGCAGATTCCACTTGACTAAGATCAGTTATATAATCCTCATTAATAATAAAAGAGTTAAAAAGCTTTGCTAGCACTAATTGATTTTCGGCCATTTCATAGTAACCATCTACAATCGAACAACCAGAAGATGAACGGTTAAATTCTCCACCCGTATAAAATGTAAATGCCAACCTCTTATATAGATCTACATTAGTTACTGCCGTTAAAACTAATCCATTCATTGCGAGATCACTTTTCTTTTGTACTTCCAAATTTTGAACTGTATTAGATCTATTTAGTATAGTTGATAACTGAGCCCTAGTCACCTGTTCATGAGGTTTAAATGTACCATCACCATGTCCTTTAATTATACCATTGTCCACAAGGTTCATAACGTCATTGTAAAACCAATCTTCAACCTTAACGTCAGAAAAAAGTACACCACCACTAATAATTCCGAATCCAAACAAACCCAACCCCAAAAAAGATAGTAATATCATTTTTTTCATACAAAAAGTTTAGACATAACAATTGATACACAAGTCTACATGCACTAGCTTTGCAAAACAAGCTAGACATTACGCATTAAATCATCCGTAACATTCCGACTTTCTGCTAAGATTATGAAGCTGCCCTACAGCAAAACAAAGCATGATAATCTCAACCCAAAACCCAACATCTATTATTTAATTTGAAAAATTAGAAGCATTGCGGATTAGATTCTTTAAATTTAACCAACTCACCAGCATACTTTGCCACCATAGTAAAATCAGATATATCATGTAAAGCGGCCTGTGTGTACTTTGTAGCCTCATCATAATTAGCCCGAATCGACAGATAAGCTAGTTGAGCAAAATCACAAGAACGATTATCAATTGTTAAAGACTGCCACAAAGCAGCATTTTCCTCAGCCTGCGCAACCAATGCCCAATAAACATCATCTAAGGCATTAGCATCTAGACTTTCCAAATCCGTCAAAACTCGACTTCTTTCCATTATAGCAATCGTCTCTGCTCTAGTAATATAGTCATATGGGCGAAATTTACCATTACTACCCTGCACAATACCAGCCTTCTGCGCACTCATAACATCACCATAAAACCAATCTGTCACCTTCACATCGGAAAACACAGCAGCACCACTTAAAGCACCAAAACCAAACAAAAAAGAACCAACCACCATTATCACTAAAGCTTTTTTCATAAGATAAAATTATAAGTAAAGTATTGTTTTTTACACAACAACTACCATCACCAAACTCCAAATTATTCCAATTTATTAGTTATTCACAAAACTCTTTTACCACTCACAAAATCTTGCCTTCTCTACATCAGAAAATTACTACTGTTTCGCCTAGGCACAAATCTATGGTGGCGGGGGTGGGAATTGAACCCACGACCTCGGGCTTATGAGTCCCGCGCTCTAACCAACTGAGCTACCCAGCCATTTAACGAAACGGATTTTATAGGGTAAATTTAAAGTTGTAAAGATAATAAAGTGATCCCGAGGTGACTTTTTGTTGTTAAAAGTATTAAACAGGAAATCTGAATAGGCACTGGACACAAGAATTAAGATCGATGTAAAATTGTCTTTCAAAGTAATCGACTTAAATGGATCAACAAACTATAGCAACAATTCTTATCTCAACATTAACAAGTGCGGCCACAACTTTGATCGTATTGGTATTTAAAGTCGGTAGATATATAGAAAAAACTGATCAGTTAGAACGCTATGATTTAAGCCAACGCTTATCCAAATTAGAGGGCAAATTCGAAACTAGTAACGATTTACGAAATTTTGTCCAAAAACGAAGTCCACTGTCTTTAACTGATAAAGGAAGATTACTATTAGAGAAAAGTGGTGGATTAAACTACATTAACAACAATAAATCTTTATTAATTAATGAAATCAAATTAAGAAAACCAAAATCTGCTTATGATGTGCAAGAATTAGCAAAAGATGTAATTACCGATCATACTGCAGGGGACAAATTTATTCCTCTAAAAAACTATTTATATCAAAATGGCCTAGATTTGGCAATTATTGTTAATGTAATGGGTATATATTTAAGAGATATAACTTTGGATGCCCTTAACTTTAAACAAGAAGATATAGATAATTATGCCCCAAATACAGATGCCTTACTATAACGTTGTAATCATCGGTGAAAGCTTTTCACTTTAATAATTGTTTTAATAAAAGATCGGATTTTTGCATTAATTTCAAAAAAGGGCTTGTCTAAATAGGGTTTGTTCATGTAAATTAGCTCCGCTCCCCAAGAAGTTCACAGCGCGGGGTGGAGCAGTGGCAGCTCGCAAGGCTCATAACCTTGAGGTCGTGGGTTCGAATCCCGCCCCCGCAACCAATATTCACCGCTAGGTGAACTTGCGATTTTTGCCTTACACCGCTAGAGGCAATTTTACGATTCTTAAATTTTTAAGCTTGCCTCAACTTACATCCAGACATAAGCTTAATTACATCAACAAATATGATCTAATTTTTCAAAATGTTTCAACAAATCGCACTACCATACGCATATGACGCTCTTGAACCATATGTTGACGCTAAAACAATGGAAATTCACTACAGTAAGCATCATGCAGCATATACAACCAAGCTAAATGAAGCCATAGAGACTCATCCAGAGTTCAAAGACAAGTCGATCGAATGGTTACTACAAAACCTTAACGAATTGCCAGAAAGCATTAGAGGAACAGTTCGCAACAATGGTGGTGGTTTTTACAATTTGTTTTGGAGCTTTATGCAGCCAGCAAAACAAGATAACAAACCAACCGACGAATTAATGACGGAAATTGAAGCGACTTTCGGGAGCTTTGAAAAATTCAAAGAGCAGTTTGGTGCAGCGGCAATCAGCAGATTTGGCAGCGGATGGGCATGGCTAATCCGAAAAAATGGTAAACTTGAAATTACATCAACAGCAAATCAAGATAATCCAATTATGGAAGGGGATTGCGAAATTCTACTCGGATTAGACGTATGGGAACACGCATACTACCTCCACTACCAAAACCGCCGCCCCGACTACATTGAAGCTTGGTGGAATGTAGTTAGATGGCAGATGCACTCTTAAGAGTGCATCCAAACTGTCTTGGATAAACAAGCTTAGTTTTCCCGAGTTGTCTTGAACTAAAATTGCACTCTTAAGATTGCATCATCCGCTCTTCTAAAATAATTAAAGCTGCAATCTGATCTTTATCAGTATTTACCAATTTTTGGGGCGCACTTTTTATTCTTTCCAAAGCATCTACTGATGTTAGTTTTTCATCTTGTAAAACAATCTCAACTGTCTCAGGCAAAAGATCTCGCAACTCTGCTGCAAAAAGTTCAACTTTTTCGGTAATCGGCAAATTGCGATTATCAGTAGCTAATGGCAATCCAATAACGACTTCTGAAACCTTTTCCTCCAAAATTAAGTCACGTAGTTTAGTAAGTAACTCTTTATCATTCTTAAGTGTCGCACGTGGGAAAGCCAAAATGCGATCGGGATCACTGATCGCCAAACCAACATTCAATGTCCCATAGTCAATCGCAAGTATTTTACCAATCATATAAAAAATAGCAAAATACACAAATTAGCGCATAAGCGCGAATACTAAGCCTCAGCAACAACATTCAAAGTCAAAGTAGCTTTGTGTTCAGGAGAAACAACTACCATAACGCTGTGTGGACCAACCTTCTTAACTGGTTCAGCAAATTTAATGTCTCGTGCAGCAAGATGAGCAGAGAATTTGTCATTAAGCAATTGAGCTACATCAGACTCATGTACATTGGCATAAAGAGAACCACCATCAGAAGCTTTAGCAGCAATCTGAACTGTTTGCCCGTCAAGATCAACAACTAAACTAGCAGCTTGCGCCATCATAGCTTTACGTTTAGCTTCACGTTCTTTCGCCATTTCCTCGTGACGAGTCATATCAGCTTCCGTAGCGATTTTAACTATATCGTTCGGCATTAGAAAGTTACGGTAGTAACCTGGTTTAACATTGAATACATCACCTTTTTGCCCAAGTTTTGGGTAATCTTTTTTTAGTACTACTTGCATGTTCTATAGTGGTTAAAAAATCCCGCCGCTTTCAAGTTTCTTACCGCAGCTCCCAGAGCTGGATGTCGTAAAAACGGTCTGTGATTGTAGCATAATCGCCTAAGATAGTACGGTTTTTTACGCTGTTGTCAAATGCAAATGCATACTGTTGCGTATAAAGGAAGATAGCAGGCGATTCCGCTTTTAATAATGCATTAAGTTCTTTTAGTTTTTCTATCCTTTGTGCGTGATCAGAAAGTGATCTAGCTGCAACCATAATTGCATCGGCTGTCGGACTTCTATAATTAGAAAAATTAAAGGTATTTGGCTTCGCAACGCTAGAATGCCAGAAACCAAATGAATCCAAACTATAGCCAAAATCATGACCTGCTAATAAAATATCGTAAGCTTTATTCTCTAAACGAGCGGCAAAATCAGCTGCATCAGCATTTATTACATCAATTTGCATACCAACTTCTTTTGCTGCATCAACAAAGTGCGTTACCAATTTATCACTCTCTTCCTGTTTTTTAAAATCAGCATAAATCTCTCTAAGTAAAATAAATTTCAACGGTTCACCAAGCTCATTATAACGATACCCATCACCTTGCAATTTCCAACCATATCCGAACAAAGCCTCTCTTAATGGTGTATATTGACGATCAGCAAACTTAATCTCAGGCTCAATAACAAAGTACGGCCCATCAACAACCTGCTTTGTCGGCAATTCTGTTGCCAATAAATTTTTATCTATCAATCTATTCAAAACTTTACGCATTCTCTCTTCCTTTAAAACAGGCGTATCCTGATTCAAAAACAAAGCCGTATACTGGGGTAAACGATAAGACTGGACTTTAAAAGCCGGTTCAAAACTCTCTTCAATATCTCTATTAAATCTAGGAATTGCTCTAACTTTATTACGAAGTGCAAGCAACAAATCATCACTTGGTACAACATAATAATCAAAGTTTTTAATTTTGGGTTTTCCTAAATAGTAATCTTTAAATGCAGATAATTGCACTTTTGCAACTTGGCTCTCATCAATTTCAAACTCTTCAAAAACAAAAGGACCACTACCAACAAGCAACTCAGGCACAAACTGCGTCCCCAATGATGAAACTGGCACATTCTGATAAATATGTTTTGGCAAAATGCCAACCATAACATCAGCCAAAAAGAATGCATTGGGCTTTGGTAAAACAAACTTAACCGTCTCATCATCAACTAATACAACATCCACGTTCTCAAATCTTTCTTTCAAAAAACTGTTTGTAAAATCAGGATGTTTAATAACCTCATTGTATGTGAACAAAACATCTTCAGTCGTGATCTTTTTACCATCATGCCACTCTAAATCTTTTTTTAACTTAAAAGTGTACTCATTAACTTGATCATTGATTGTGTAAGTTGCTAAGCCAGGCTCAAAATGTTTTTCTGCGGGGTTATATTGCGTTAAACCAGCATAAATCAAACGACTTAGTTCTCGATTTGCATTATTACCTAAATCAGCAAAAAGGGGATTGATCATCGAAAAATTTGAAACAATCGCCTCAGCATAAACGTCATCAGCTAGTTTTTCCTCTGGCGCTCCCCAAATTATACGAACAAAACCAGCAAATACCGCCAACAACAAAACACCTAATAAACAAAAACTTAAAAACTTCTCAAAAGAAGTATATTCCTGCCATAATTTTGTAAGCATAAAAACAATCAGTACTTAAAAAAATTCCTATACAAACAAAAAGCTAAGTGACGTAGCAACAAAAAGCACCGTTAAAACTTGCGTAAAACGGTAAAGCACTTTTTCAGCTCCTCTTTTTTCAACATAAAAACCGCCAGAACCACCAAAAGTCGCAGACAAACCTTGACCACGTGCTTGGCTTAAAATTGATAAAATAAGCAGAATTGAGACAACAATGTGAATCGTCAACAGTACACTACTCATAAACAAACAAAATTAAAAAATTTGAAATTTAAATGTGTAAAAGCTTATAGCATTTTCCTCTTAAATTGGCAAGCAAAGAGAGCTGGCGCAACATACGTTGCGCCTAGAGATGCACCATACGGCGTGTTCCTAAACTAGCTTTCGCTTTACAACAGTCTCTCCCTTAATATCTTCTAGTAAATACCCAGCTTCATTTATCTGATCACGTAAACTGTCGGCAAGCCTGTAATCTTTTGCTTGGCGGGCCATGTCTCGCATTCTCAATAAATCCATTATTTCAGCAGGAATCTCATCATCTTCAACAAAAATACAAGCCATAATCGTATCGATTCTCTGTAAAACAACAAGTAATGACGCTGCTTGCTCAGGTGTTAATTCTTGTTTATCTAAATGTACATTCACATCTGTAATCATTGTAAAGATTGCAGCCAATGCTCTCGAAACTTCAAAATCATCATCCATTGCTAACACAAACTGTTCCTCCAACTCTTTAGCAAAATCACGACTAACAACTTGATCCAAACTTAGCACCAATCCACTTTGTGCATAGCGCTCTAAGCGAGAAACGAAATCTCGAATTCTCTGCAAGCTATTACCTGCCTGAACTAAGAAATCAACACTAAAATCAATCGGCCCACGATAATGATTACTCATCAAAGCATAGCGAACAACCAGCGGATCATATTCTTCAAAAATTCCTTCTAAAGTCAAAAAATTGTTTAAAGACTTAGACATTTTTTCGCCATCGATTTTTACATAACCGTTATGTAGCCAGAAATTTGCCATTGTTTCCCCAAAACAAGCTTCACTTTGTGCAATTTCACACTCATGATGCGGAAACATTAAATCAGCTCCTCCTGCATGAATATCAAAAGTTTCTCCCAACAAACTCCAAGTCATCGCACTACATTCAATATGCCACCCTGGTCTACCTTCCGGAATAATACCTTCTGAATCAACCCAACTTGGCTCACCCTCTTTCTTCACTTTCCAAAGAACAAAATCCTGTGGGTTACGTTTAGTTTTATCTACTTCGATCCGTGCACCAGCTTGCAAGTCATCCAAATCCTGTTTGGACAATTTACCATATCCAGGAAAAGTTTTAACATCAAAATAAATCCCGTCCGCTAGCTCGTAAGCGTGACCCTTTTTTATCAAAGTTTTTATCATTGTTAACATCTCCTCAATGTACTCGGTAGCCAAAGGTCTAGCATCTGGCTTTAAAATGTTTAACCTTCCAAAATCTCGCTCATAAAACTCCTTTATTAAATCAGCTAATTTTGCAACAGTAACACCTTCTCTGTCAGCTCGCTCAATCATCTTATCATCAATATCTGTATAGTTTGTTACAAATTTAACTGTATAACCTTTGTACTGCAAATACCTTCTAATTACATCAAAAGCGATCATACTTCTTCCATGCCCCAAATGGCCTTTATCGTAAACTGTTGGACCACAAACATACATTTTAACCTCATTCTCATTAATTGGTGTAAATAACTGTTTAGATTGCGTAAGAGTATTATAAATTTGCATAAAATTAGGTTAGTTTGGAAACAAAATTAAGTAGAAAAGCACCAACAAACTGAACAGCCAAAATAGCTACAATCGGTGAAAAATCAAACGGGCCAAGTGCAGGAATATAGCGAGCAAAAAAAGCTAAAATTGGGTCTGCAACCTGGTAAATCAATCTTGTAAAATTATTATATGGACTACCAAACCAAGACAAAAGTACTCGCACTAAAATAACCCATGTTAGCAGTTCAAAAAACCATCCAATAAAGCTAGCAAGCTGATTCATATTATTATGTACTTAATTTTCACACTCCGCATCTTAGCATAAGACTAAATAAACTCAATTGTTAAGTCTGAATTAGGTTGTATATCCAATATTTTTTTAAGTTTATTTTTCATTTCACCAGTTGCATCTGTCCTAACTTCAACAAAATTTTCCATCTCATTTAAAATTCTAGGAAGTTCACTCACCGCAAACTTAGCAATCCAGCTATCTTTTAATTTAACTCCAGGTACATCACTGCAATAAATCAGTTTTTTTGGTTCAAAATCTTTAGCCAAATCAGCCACAATTTCGTCACCTGAACAAATTCTTACTAATTTTGCATTATCAACTTTATGGATAAGCTTGGGCAAAACAACTTTAGCATCTCTCGTAACAAACTTATCTAAAACAGGCTTCAACAATTCATCGAATAGCAGCTTTAAATTCTGATTAATTTTTTTAACAACAGACTCATCTACAGTTACGAATTTATCCGCACTTAGTCCATGCAATTTCGCTAACCCATGGCCATATAAACCGGCACCGAACACAATAACGCTACCCTCATCTAGATAGTTCAATTTTTTTAACAGCTCAAACTTAGACTGAAGTTGCTCAGAGTTAAAAAACTGGTTGAAATTAGCATCAGTCGGTTCAATAACAACGTTTAAGTTCTTATCTGTAAAAATGCTACCACCAATTTTAATAATCCTCTTAATCTTTTGCATCTAGTAATTCGGGTTTAGCAAGTTCTATCAAATCAATATCACCACCAGCCTGACCGTCAGTCAATTTATAAATGTCCTTATCAATTTTTCTAAACTCTCTATGTGCCTGGTTAAACATGCTTACAGTCGTTCCCAAATGTTTACCCAGCTTATCCATACCATCTCCATGCGATTTTAAGTGACGATCTAAATCCCGAACTTTAGCAATTATTTCGTGTACAGATTGCTCCATTTTTAAAGCTTTCAATCCATGTAAAACTGTCTCTAAATAAGCAAAAAACGAGGTTGGAGAAACAATAATCACCTTTTTACGAAAAGCATACTCAATCAAATCGTGAGTGTTAACTTTAACACTACCTACATCATAAATTAACAGGTTGTAATAAATACCTTCCGCGGGAATAAACATAAAAGCAAACTCAGTAGTTCCCTCATGTGGGCGTATATATTTAGCTGTTTCATCAATACGATTTTTAACGTCCATCTTAAACTCTTTTTCAAGTTTAGAACGGCGATCAGAATCATTCTCCTGCACCATCAAGTTATATTTTTCTAAAGAAAATTTGGCATCTATAGGAATAACGGTGTCATTAAAAAAAATAACAGCATCAACTATTTCCGCATTTGGAAAGCGATACTGTAACTGATAATGCTTTGGCGGTAATATGTTATGTAACAAAGTGTCCAACATATATTCACCCAAAATTCCACGCTGCTTAGGATTCTTTAATATATTTTCTAAACTCTTCATTTGTTCGGCAAAGCCGACAACTTGCTTATTTGTACTATCCAGAGCCACCAACTTCTCAGTAATTTCCTTAATCACGTTCGTTGAGTGCTGTTGAGAACTGTTTATTTGCAAACCAATAGAATCAATCCTGCGCTGAATTTCCTCACGACTGCGACCGTCAGTCTCGCGCATATCCTGACGCAAAGACTCTAACTGTTGATACAACAAATCCATGCGTTTATCCTCCTGAGGCTTTTGCAACTCTCTTAAACAATGGACAGCAAAAACAACAGCAGCGAGTGTTACAACAGAGAAAATGATCAATAATAGCTCCATATTTTTATTAATTAAGCCGAATAAATTTCTAACAACATTGTAACTGACTATCCTTTTAAACAAAAGACCGAATTAGCTCAGGCTTTTCAAAACGGAAAAAACATACCCCCGAGGGTAAACAATGCTTCAAAAAATTAGTTTAAAACAGCATTCATTTTCCAAAAAACAAGTTAGCAATTTTGCAACTTTAAAAAATAATGAATCTATTGACGGTGAGCATTCACTCACCTAAGATACGAACATACATAGTCTTTAATATTCAATTATGAGTTTAGCAGAATTAACTTCTCAACATCCACTAACTTATCTACCAGGCATTGGCAGCAGAACTGCAATTGCCCTAGGTCGCTACGGCGTTAGAACTATTGGCCAGTTTGCACGCTTCACTTACAATGAAGTAGGAGAACTACTAGGAAACAGCGGCAAACCACTTCTTTCTACAGCTAAAAGTGTTAGGTAATTGGCGCAACGCGACGCATGTTGCGCCTAAAGATTTGACGCCAAACATGGCAAATTCAAGTATTTACTTTTCCAACACCGTTCTTATTGCATTTATCAAAAGAAGATTTTATGATCTAATAGCAATATTTAATACAAAAGCATGGAAAAGAAAATGGGTTCAAGTTGTTGTGCAAAAGCTAGCTCATTCGGTTTAGCTGTAGGTTTAACTTGTGCAGCCGGCATGATTATTTTCGGCATTTTAACCCTCATCTTCCCTGGTTATGGCGAAGCTGCTATGCCACTAATTGCAAGCTTTTACCCAGGTTTTAGTGCATCATTTGCAGGTTTTGCAATCGGTACATTATGGGCATTTGTCGATGGTTTTATTTGGGGCTTTGTTGTTAAAGCTTTATACGGAAAGTTTAAATCTTGCTGTATGGACAAATCAGCTTGTTGCACAAAATAATC
The DNA here is from genome assembly GCA_964386265.1 of uncultured Candidatus Peribacteria bacterium. Lineage (GTDB taxonomy): Bacteria > Patescibacteriota > Gracilibacteria > UBA1369 > UM-FILTER-41-14 > CAYLRB01. Next base: position 20,555 of record CAYLRB010000015.1, read on the forward strand.
CACTTTATGCGTAACTTAGTTTTAATTGGCATGCGAGGGGCGGGCAAAAGTACAGTGGGCCGCATCATTGCAGCGAAAATCAACTATCAATTTTTAGATACCGATGATCTTATTTGGCAAGCAACCCAAATGACAATCAAAAATATCATCGACAACTACGGCTGGGACCATTTCAGAAAACTTGAAAGCGAAGTGGTAGAACAAGTTTCAATGAATAAAAAAACAATTATAAGCACAGGCGGTGGTGTAGTAATTAACCCAACAAATGTTGAAAACCTCAAGAAGAATGGCAAAATCATCTTCTTATTTGCCAATCCCGAAACCCTTGCAAACAGATCAGAAAACAGCCAATCCACGGACAGCCGACCCGCACTAACTGATCAACCAACGCTACTTAAAGAACTTGAAACCATCTGGCTAGAGCGCGAACACCATTACCGTCAAGCCGCAGACCACATCATCGATGTCAACGATCTCACACCACTTGAAGTCGCCGAGAAAATACTAGAGGCGTACTAAACGTACAGAGAAGCTGCTTTTAAATTTTCAACAACCTAGGCGCTAGCTTTTCATCGTTTTATTACCACCATAAAACGAGCAAAAGTCGGCAACTAGTAGGCGAAAATTAAAAAGCAAAGCGAGGCGTACTAAACGTACGGTGAGCTGCTTTTAAATTTTCAACAACCTAGGTGCTGACTTTTCATCGTTTTATTACTGAAGCTCAAGCATTCTATCCAAAGCAACAAAAGCCTCCTCTCTAATTTCAGGCTCCACCTGAACTCTATTCACAATGTTTCCATTAACCAACTCTTCTAGGTTCCAACACAAATGTTCAGGACTAGTCCGATCCATCATACTACACATACAAATAGGGGACCCTAAAAGTTTCACCTTCTTATCTTGATGCTGTTTAATCAAGCGTCCCACCAAGTGAACTTCCGTAGCAACCAACCAACTTGAACCGGGCGGAGCGGCTTCTAATGTGCGAATAATATAATCAGTAGAACCCATTAAATCAGCTGCTTTTGCAACTTCAAAAGGCACTTCAGGGTGCACAAGTACAGTAATCGATGGATCTTCTTCGCGAGCTTTCACAACATCATCTACCTTAAACCGATCATGTACAGGGCAACAACCTGACCATAAAATTATCTTCGCATTTACCAACTGCTCTTCAGTCAAACCACCGTTTGGTTTAAAAGGATTAAATAAAACCATCTCTTCTAAAGGAATACCTTTTCTAAAAAATCCAGTATTTCGTCCTAAATGTTGATCAGGAAAAAAGAATACCCGCTGCTTTTTACTAAAAGCATAATCCAAAACCTTCTCCGCATTTGTAGAAGTACAAACTAGACCCCCATTACGTGCACAAAAAGCTTTAAGCGTAGCATAACTATTAATATAAGTGACAGGACAAATCGTATCGCCTAACAATAATTGCAGCTGATCCCAAGCTTTTTGAACTTGATGCATTGCCGCAGAATCAGCCATCGGACAACCTGCAGTTTCATCTGGCAAAGTCACAATTCTCTGACCATGATTTACAATATCCGCTGTCTCTGCCATAAAATGGACTCCACAAAAAACAATGTACTCCGCTTTTTTATTCTCACTTGCCATCCGAGCCAAGCGTAAAGAGTCTCCAAAAACATCACCATGCTGAAAAACATCATCCCTCTGATAGTGATGTGCCAAAATCATAACTTTATCACCAAGCTTTTTCTTTGCAGCATTAATACGCTCACTCACATCATTAGGATCTAAATTTTTATAATTTTCTGGCAACATGAGTTTAGCAATTAACTTAAAAAGCTTTCATATAATCTCTTTTTTTCATCAAAAAGTCCATATCTTAAACAAAAAATTTGAAAAATAATAAAAATTACTGAAAATACCATTAGTATCTTTTGTGAAACATCTCCTTACCTAGCAAACCAAGTTTTACGTAACTTAGGCCAAAATCCTAAAATTGCAATAAACAGAGCGGCTACAAACAACATAAGCACACCCGAAGCTTGCAACGGAAATGAAATTCCATAGATTGCGCTTAATTTCCCGTAAATCAATGAGCTGATACTGGAAGCCATAAAAGTTATAAAAGTTACCAAACCAAAGTAACTTGCTAAAACCGAAGTAGGGAACAAGCGAACTGCTCCTTGGTACATAAATGCGAACACAGCCGCATCTCCAATTTCGTGCAAAGTTCTAAAAACAAATGACAACCAAACCACATCATTAACCATCAAAATATGAAATATACCTGACTGAATTAAGCCAAAAATCAACAAGTAAGCTGCTGGCAATCCCTTATTAACTAATTTAGAAAAAGTATAAGCTGCAATTCCCATAATAAAAACTGCGCCGCCCATGTACCAGCCAGCCTGTCCCGTGTTAAGACCTAATTCAGTTTTCAAGAAAGGAGAATATGCAATTATTTCAGCGCCAAAATGCAGTGCAAACAACCCAAAGCCAACCAATAACAAGACAACACTTGGCAACTTATAAATTGCATCCGCCTCAATTTTCTGAACTTTTAAAGTAGTATTTTCAGATAAAAACATTGAGCAAAAAAACAGAACAACAATGCCTATTCCGCTACCAATAAGCATTAATGCAAAGTTGCCATTTTCCATTCGTCCAATTAAGTTACCGCCCAAAACCATACCTGCCGCAATCGCCCAAAAACGAAGTAGCAAAAAATACGGTAAAATACTCTTATTCTCAAGTTGCTGCTCACTCTTTAAAACATAACTATCAATCGAAATATCAATCAATCGGTTACCAATACCACCTAGACCAAAAAATAATAACAAAATTGGAAAACTATCAAAATAAGCGGCTGCTGCAATTTGACTTAAGAAAAACAAAACACCTACCTGCAATAAGTTTCTAGAATGAAAACGATCATTTGCGACACCAACTGGAATGCTAGCCAACAAGCCAACAATACTGTTAACAGCCAAAGCCAGACCAACTTGCGCAATATCAAAACCCTTATTCAGCAAAAAAAGTGCCCAAAAAAAATAATTGAGATTGTAAACAAAGCGGTACAAACTAGAAATCCAAATCGGGAAAAGGTGCATGCATCAAGATCTAAAAGAAATTATAAAAACATTAGCAAATTTTTACCAAATTTGACAACATAACTTAGAATTTAGCCACTACTACAAAAAACTAATCTTCTGGTATAAGCAATTCCGCCTTTTCCAAATAGCTCATAACTAAAGATATAGCATCATAATCCAAACCCAGTTTACCACTTAATTTCACAAAGATATCCGTAAATGCATCCCGCATTTCATTCCAACTCGATCTAGTATATGGAGTAAAATTCAAGAACTTGTCAATTATTGATGTGTACTGTGGATAACCAGTGCCAAACAGTTCCTTTAATAAACCTAGATAATTTTGCAAATATGTAGTTAAAATTTGATCTTTTTCTAGAAAATCTGCATTCTCATAACTCTTTGCAAATTCACTATCACTTGCATATCGACGATGATCAAGTTTAGCAATCTTCTCATATTTTTCACAAAACTCATCCGACGTTAAGCCTTTAAATGGCCATTTTTCTCCAGATGGAATAACAATCGCAAATATCGGTTTAACATCTCCATTAACTTCATCAAAAATTAGTTTACTAAAAAGCTCGGCTCCGCAATTTGCACCGCTAAAGCCATCACCATCATACGTTATTTTCTCTGGTTTACCTGGCCTATATCGCTTAGGCACTACCTCATGATCAACTCTCAATTTACCCATCTCTTCCAATTGATCTGTTGCTCCCTTAGTTAATTTTCCATCAGGCCCTTCACTAAGTGTAATGTTATCTGATTGATCAACAACAAAACCTTTCCCCTCAATTGCTGGCTCAAAAGCTTCCTTGTCTACCATAACATCAACTTTAGCTGGCAAAACAATTGGCTCGGGCTCTGCAACAAACACATCAGCATCAGCTCCAAAGTCATCCTCCACATCTGCATCAAACTCATCATGCGCATCATCATCAACTGCATTTGAAACAACAATCTTTCTAACCTGATTATTAGTGTCTTTACATTGACTATAAACGAGTGCTGCCCCCCCTAAAATTACCGCAATCAAAGCTCCACAGCTAATTCTAGTATTTTCCTTTAATTTCATATAAA
>CAYLRB010000016.1:0-17856 GCA_964386265.1 uncultured Candidatus Peribacteria bacterium
TCAAGGATACGATCAAACGCTTTCCTATAACAACCGCTAGTATTTTTATTGGGAGCTTAGCTGCAATTGTTTTTATTCAGCTAAACCCTGGAATTTCAGTAACATTAAATGATCTGTTTTTGCCTTTTGAAACGGCACTAGCATCCTTATTTACAGCTGCACTTGCCTGGGAACTAAATAACTGGGCAAGCAAAAAAACAAGGTGGCAAAATGTAGTTTTCGCTATTTTATATACACTGGCGGTCGCTATACTTACGGCTTTTCTTTATGAAAAAGTTAATGACATGCCACTCACATTTTCAGCACAGCTGGTATTAATAAGTGTTTTAACTAGCTTAGCGGCAGTACTTGTAATTGATTACCGCACAAAAGGAAATAATGACTATTGGCAGTATTTAGCAACATTAGGTTTGCAAATAGTCATCGCGACTGGTGTTACTCTTATTTTGTTTTTAGGCTTGGCTTTAGCAGTAGCAGCTTTAGAATTAATATTTAGCTATGGTGTGACTAATAAACTTTATAGCCACATAAGTGTGCTATCTTGGTTATTATTCATGCCAATATTCTTCTTAACTGGGCTAAAACAACCTGGCAAGACTAAACTTTTTAGCCTTGGATTTGACTACCCTAAACTAGCAAAATTCATAGCTGATTACATTGGCCTTCCTTTATTGGCTATCTACTTAGTTGTTGCTTATGTTTTCATGGGTCAATCCATATTTGGCTACAATATGCACGACTTTATATCCCTTGGCTTTTTAATGGGTACACTTTTGGGCTTTGGAGTATTACTTATGCTAATAGTCTACCCTCTTATAGAAGAAGATAAATGGCGGCAAAAAACATGGAAGATTTACCATATTTTAGCACTGCCGGTTTCACTTTTCATGCTTTACAAGATTTACACAGAAATAAGTTTAAATGGATTCACAACAGGTTTGTTTTCAGGCCTCTTTATTTACTTATTCCTTTTGGCCTTCACTATTTTAGCAATTGGTGACTGGGAAAAAGTGCTACGTTTAACACCACGCTGGCTTGCCTGCTTTGCATTGTTAGGGATTTTAACAATGCCTACAGTTATTGAGATTAGCCAACAACAAAGAGCGCTTGCAGCCGCGAATACAATTGGTATTGTAAAAAATGACAAAATTGTACGTATTAAAGATGCCAATATTGCTAGTGAAGTTATCGATGCTAATCAGCTGGCTACGCAAAAGTTATGGCAAAGCTTTTTTCACCTATCAGAGAACTTAGGCAAGAAATCGATTACAAAAATTGTTGATTCGGGCATAATTGATTTGCAAATATCTGATCCCAATTACTACCGTTACGACTTACCGGGAGATACAATGATGCTACTTGGATTTAAATATGACCAATATTCAGATTCTCAAATATATGGAGCTGAAATACATTCGAAGTACTTTGCATTTGATTCGTTATCCAAATCAGAAACAGAGCGTTCTTCAGAAACAACAACACTTGAGGTAAATGGCTATAAATTTGTAAGTATAATCGACCTATACTGCAGCGAACAAGACGTTTTTTCAAACCTAGACTCAATCTGCACCAGCTTACTAGAAAACCAAATTTTAAACACAGATTTATCAACAGGTCGAAAAATATCTCTTGATCTTACTAGCCTAATTCAATCTGCAATTGAGCAGAATACCGACTATGCTAACGAACCACTAAAATACGTAGATCCAGTTACAAAGGATACATTAATAATTAAGTTACTGAACGGCAACTATATGGCTCAAGACTCTGTAAATAAGTTTCAATATCTTGAAATCAGTGGCTACCTAATACATAACTAGCCGCCCATATTTCTTAGACGCTTAAGTTCAATAGAGCCTAATAACAAAAATGGCACCAATAAATAGGTTAGCTGAAGCTCTAAAAAAATATTGTATGCAGCGTGTGTAAGCGCTGCGTACATTAGGCCTAAAAATAATTCTTCTTTAGCAAACAACTCGACCTTATTTAAACTTGGAAACTTCGATTTAAGCCAAAGAACAGCCCTAACCTGATATCTTTGCCGCTCCTTAATAGCTTGCTTAGCTAAAACTGCCACTCCGTAATAATAGCCAAACAAACTAGAGAATAGAATATGTGCAAATGTTGCAAAAATAGTTCTGGAAATAAAAATTCCAACTAAAACTTTGCCATCATAATGTGTATAGACTTCTGCAAAGTAAGAAATATTTTCCACAAAAGCAAAACCTAGAGCGATTGCTATACTGTACTCAATAGCTTCTGGTGGGCTTTTTATTTCCTTTATTGGTACTTTATAGCGTAAAACTAGACTTTTTACGACCTCCTCAGTAAGACCAATCAACAAAAAACTAATTAATAATGGTAAAGGGATAGCAAGCAAGCTAACGCCACCCACCGAAGACATACTGTTTAACCATGCAAAAACATTTAATTCGGGAAAGATTTGCCATGAATAGCGATACAAAAGTAATGGTAGTGTTGCCACAGCCCCCCAGCAAAACACCTTTAACAAAAGCGCTTTGTGCTCCTTGGTACCTCTCAATAATAAAACTGCCCAAATAATAACTGGAGTAATGGCTAGAATTATGAGAGCAATCCACTGGAGCACCGACATTAAATTGGGGCACAAAATATCCAATAATTATAACATATATTCTACAATATGTTAACCCCTAAATATTGATTGCTTTGGTTTTTAAACTAAATCAATAACTCAGTTTACCAGCCTCCATTTTATAAACACGGCTCACTGATTGTTCCTTAAAATAGTTTTCTTCAACTGTAGTTATTAGTGTCTGATAATTTGCACTTAAATCTAATAGTTGCTGACGTCGATCTTTATCTAGTTCCGAAAAAACGTCATCAAGTAACAATAAAGGTCTTTTATTAACTTGTTGTTCCGCAAATTTCAATTCCAAAAGTTTCAACACCAAAACTAATGACCTGAGTTCTCCTCTACTAGCTGTTGTAGCTACTGGCTGGCCGTTTAGTTTAAAGCTAAAATCAGATCTATGCGCTCCCAATGTTGTGTGTCGCATTCTTAAATCACGATCAAAATTTTGATCGAACAGTTTAAAAATCACTGCTTGATCTAAATGCTCTTCCAAGTTTTCAAAATGAACATACTCACCCAAAGGGGCATACTGCAATAACACATCGGCGTCAGTGTGAGCAATATCAGTATACAAACCTGTAATTTTAGTCTGAACATAAGAGATCAAATCCGCTCTTTTCGCCAACAATGGTACTAAGTTTGCAACTAACTGCTGAGTCCAAGGCTGCACCTCATCAATACGCACATTACCTCGCTTTAACAACTGATTCCTTTGCCTTAGAGCATGATAATAGCTCTGCAGATAATGTAAATACTCTGGATCTACCTGCGAGAGCAAAGTGTCAAGAAAACGCCTTCTAAGACCAGGGGATCCTATCAATAAATTCAGGTCATCGGGTGTAAATAATACAACCTGTAGATTACCAACAAAATGACTTAAGTCTGAGGCAATGTTGTCAACTTTATAAACACGCTTTTCTGGTTTTCTCTGATAGCCAAACTCCAAAAATGTATCTCTTTTTTGCTCAGTAACAAATCCACCAATAATTCGAAAGTATTCGAGAGTTTGATTGTAATTCAAAAGCTCAGAAAAATTTTTTGCTCTAAGCGGCTTAGGTAATGCCAATAAACGAACAGCTTCGAGAAAATTAGTCTTACCTTGACCATTACTACCAAGAAGAATACTAACCCCAGTTTGTGGCTCAAACTCAACAGTCTGCTCACTTAGGTTTTTAAATCCAGCGAGAGTTAATTTATGTAAAAACATACGCCTATAAGATTTAGCTCAAAATGTCTAATATCTTACCTTCTGCAATTGCTTCCTTTATATCTCTGGCCAAACGTCTACCAGTGGACATTGGTTCATTATAACGTAACCAACTATAAGGTGATCCATTTATATAAGGGTTTGTACCTGCAACAATTCTTGCAGAAATTTCAAAAGTCCAAAACTTAAGATTTTTATCTACAATCATTTCTAAACAAAATGGTCCATATAGACCTTTTGTCACACCATTTAACTTACGAGAGCTTTCAACAACTCTACGTCCCATCTCAAAAAGTTCAGGCAACATAGATTCTCTTAAAACCACAGGAACGTTACCTACAATTGTATAGCTAGTTTGAATATCTACATGCAACTGATCTTTAGCGGCAATTCTACCTACCGAATCGGCATTTGACTCATAACGCTTATCAAAGCTCATAATTTCCAGCTCATCTGTAAGCGGGGAGTAGAAGAAGTGGGCATAAATAGGAACACCAACTATATACTCTTGAATAGCATACTCTTTTTCATCAGGAAAATCCTTGATTCTCTCTTCAAATTCTTCGGGCGAGTGAGCCAAAAAGTACCCGCGACCGCCTTTTGCACCATGAAACTTAACAATAACTGTACGATCAATTTCTTTAGGATCTGTAAACACTTGCGGCATATTAATTCCTGCACCTTCTAAAAGCCACTTGCGCTCCATTGTTCTATCGGATTCCCACTCTAAAATACCTTTATCACCGTAATAGTGGGCTTTTGTGTCTAAAACTCTCTCAGGCCCTAAGTAACTAACAAAAGATCCGTGTGGGATAATAATTGCATTTTGCTCAATTAATCGTTGTTCAATTTTAAAATAATCTTCTGCATTCTTAATATAGATAATTTCATCGGCAACCTTAAAACTGGTATATGGCTCTGCCCGTCCTTCTAAACAGATTGCAATCGACTTAAATCCCTCGTCCTTAGCACCTTTTAAAATTTGAAGGGCTGTATGGCTGGCAAGCGTAGCAATTGCGAAATCTGATTGTTTCATAAATGCAAAATAGTTAATTTGAGAAATTTGCTTGATTATAATTAGCATTCACAAATCTGTCCAGCCCTACTGATTTAGAAACAATACAAAAGCACCCATTACAACTAAGTAAATAGCAAAAGGATAAAGTGTTCTGGTTTTCAAAATTTTCATCAAAAAGGCTACCGTTAAATAACCTGATAAAAAAGATGTAACAAAACCTACTGATAAAGTTAAAATTTCTTGTTGAGAAATTGCGCTAGGATCACTTTGAAAATCGAGTAAGAGTTTACAACCTGCCCCTGCCAATGCAATTGCGCCTAGCAAAAAAGAAAACCTAGCGGCTAAGTACCTACTAAGCCCTACAGTTATACCCATAGAAATTGTACTACCCGAACGTGATATGCCTGGCAAAATTGCAACTGCCTGAACCAGCCCAACAAAAATTGCTTGCCCCCATTTAAGATCTTCAATCTCTGAAGTGTTTTGACTCTTTCGTTTGCTCACCTGTTCTGCAATAACAAACCAGATTGCCGTAACAAAAAACAAAAGTGCAATTAGAGTTGGCGCACGGAAAGTGCTTTCCAATTTATCACCAAGTAATAACACAAATACAACAGCTGGTATCGTTGCCACAATTAGCTTAGCAATTAACTGAATTTCAGGACTTTTCCAGCATTGCTTACCACCCAAAAATCTAAAGAAAGCCTTAGTCAAACTACTTATATCGTTCCAAAAATAAATTATAATTGCCAATAATGTACCCAAGTGGACAACTATATCAAAAATTAACAAACCTTTAGTATCAAGACCAAGTAAAGATTCAAAAATAATCAAGTGGCCAGATGAAGATATCGGTAAAAACTCTGTAACACCTTGGACCAAACCAAGAATTGATGCTTCAAGAAAAGACATTATTTATTATTAAGTATTTTTGTTTAATGACGGAAATTACGGATCCCAGTAAACACCATTGAAAGACCTAATTCATCAGCTTTTTTTACAACTTCATCGTCACGGATTGAGCCACCCGGCTGCAAAATTGCAGAAACGCCAGCTTCAGCAGCTTGTTCTACTGAATCAGAAAAAGGAAAAAAAGCATCAGATGCCATTACCGACCCGATTATTCTATCTCCACCCTTTTTGGTAGCTATATAAACCGAATCAACTCGAGACATTTGTCCGGCACCAATTGCGCAGACAACTTCATTTCCATCAGAATCTACTTTGGCAAAAACTACTGCATTTGACTTAACATGTTTTACGACTTTTTGAGCAAAAAGCATAGCAGCTACTTCTTCATTTGAAGGTTTTTTCTTAGTTACAATCTTCAAGTCTTCTTCCTTGACCAAATAAGTATCTGCTGTTTGCACCAAAATACCACCAGCAACTTTTTTAATATCGCGTCTTGTTTTATCAAGTTTTAGTTTACCAGTTTCGATTAATCTTAAATTTTTAAAATCGGCTAATTCAGATAACGCTTCTTCTGAAAAACTTGGTGCCGCAATTAATTCTACGAACAGTTTCTGCTCCTTTATGTAATCGACAATCTCTTTAGTTAAATCCCGATTAACTGCAATCACACAGCCAAAGGCGGACAAAGGATCAACATTGTGCGCGAGCTTAAATGCTTCAACAATTTCTTCACTTGTAGCGACTCCACAAGGGTTGTTGTGTTTAATAAAAACCGCTGCGGGCCTATTAAACTCTTTGACCAATTCTATTGCACTATCAGCATCTACAATATTATTAAACGAAAGCTCCTTTCCCTGCAAAATTTTGGCATTAGTAACGTTAGCATCATTGTTGTGAGGATTTCTAAAAAAAGCAGCCTTTTGATGCGGATTTTCACCATATCTAAGCGTTTTAACTTTTTCATAATGCAAAGTAAGCAGCTCAGGCTGATCACATTGCTTGCTTAAATACATAGCAATTTGCCCATCGTATTCGGCTGTGTGTTGAAATGCCTTACATGCCATGTTAACTCGATACACCTCATCAACATTACTTCTTTTAAGGTTGTCTAAAAAATTATCATAATCTCGTGGATCAGTAATCACTGTAACATATTTTGAATTTTTAGCTGCTGCTCGTATCATTGCGGGTCCGCCAACATCAATTTGCTCTATTGCTTCATCCAAAGTCACATCAGGATTACTAACTGTTTGCACAAATGGATATAGATTAACAACAACCAAATCTATCCAGTTGATTTGATTATCCATTGCAGCTTTTTGATCATCAGAATTATCACGACGCCCTAAAATTCCACCATGAACTTTGGGATGCAAAGTCTTAACACGGCCGTCCATCATTTCTGGAAAACCAGTGTAATCGCTAACCTGCTGAACTTCAATTTCATTTTGCTGTAACAATTTTGCTGTACCTCCTGTTGAAAGAATCTTATACCCAGAATTTACTAACTCACGGGCAAATTCAACGATACCTTCTTTGTCTGAGACACTGATTAAGGCGTATTTCATTTACTTGTCGATAAATTCTAGCAAGCCGTTGAATATTACTACTTTTTATTTTAAGTACAAGTTTTTATTTGGTACAGGGTCAAATCCATGACATTTTCCCCATGGTCTACACTTAAGAACTCGTCTAGTTGCCAAGTATCCACCGCGGAGAAAACCATGCTCTTCCAAAGCCATTATGGCATATGCGGAACAAGTTGGTTGAAATCGACAATATCCCCCGGGAAACAAGTGGCGCAACCAACTGTGATCGGGGGACAAAGTTTTTTGATAAAATTTCAACAAAACTATTGCAAGCTTAGCCATTAATGATTTGATTTGAATAAAATTATTGATAACAGATTTACTACATAAGAAAGTTTTACTTAAATCAACTTAAGAGTGTTCAAAAAGTAGCAGATAGTAGGCAAAAGGCGCAACGTATGTTGCGCCAAGGATGCACCAAAGGTGCATCTGGCTTTTTGCTTCTTAACACCTATTCGCGCGAAGGCGCGAACAATGCGATCCCTCGCGCGCAAGCGCGAACCTAGATGCTACTTTTTCAACGCTCTAATTAAGCTGGAACATAAGCTGATGGATCAACCCTTACACCATCTTTGATAACCTCAAGATGTAAATGTGGACCAGTTGAGTTACCTGTTGAGCCCATTTGCCCAAGCATCTGACCTTGTTGCACCTGCTGACCAACTGCAACAACTGGTTGTGCAATCATGTGACCATATAAGCTTTGGAATCCATCACCGTGATCGATAATCACATAGAAACCGTACCCTCCATTACTCCACCCTGATGTTACAACTGTACCACCTTTGGCAGCAACTATATTTGGTAATGACCTACTGGCCATATCCCAAGCACGATGATAACTTAAGTATTTACGAGAGAATACATAACTACCAGCTACTGGATTGATCCATCCACCAGTAGGACTTGCGGCTACTATTGGGGACGTAGGTACGGCTTGTTGATTCACCTTAATACCCACACCTGCATTGTTTCGGTTTTGTTGCTTTGGATTAACTTTCGGAACTGGTGTTGTAGCTATCAATGGAGCTTCTACCGGTTTAGGTTTCGGACCTTTTGAACCTTTGATAAAAATCTCTTGGCCAGCTAATAAGCCATTAACTGCAACCAAAGAATCCTTAGAAACACTGTAGTTGTCTGATATTAAATCTGCCGTATCACCAGGCTGAACAACATAGAACACCCCGTCACCTTGTGTTGGTATTCTAAGTGCCATCTGATCATATAGAGGCTCACCCGGCTGTAAATTATTTGCCATTTGTAATGTATGAGTGCTGATGCTGTATTTCTTAGCTATGCTCTCAATATTATCACCATCTCTTAAACTTACTATATAGCGAATAAATTGCGTATCATTAGGTATTGTAGTGGCATCGCTTGCTGGGTTAACACCCGCGTTCTGAAAAAACCCATCTTCATTAACTACAGCTAAGGTTTCTACATCTATATCTTCTGAAAAAGCAGAATAATATGCTGCTGCAGACTCCAAAGCACCACCATCGTGTAATCCCTGATGATGATTTTTAAATGAAAGAGATGTAATCAAGAAAAAGCTTAATGCTGCAAAACTACATTGATATACAAATCTAGACTTGGGAGAATAATTATCCACCCGCATTGGTTTGTTTGTGTGCTCAATTAAGGCTCGCCAACAACGTTTTGGTTTCAATAGATTACTCAACAGGTGCAAATAACGTTTCTGCGACTGTGAGCCTTTATCAACAAAACCATGCAATGTACGCTTGCAATGATAGCCAACAAAGTGCTTGACCGCCTTTGCGCGTGACAGTGTACGACTGTGACGTTCCTTTTTAGCGTTGAAATTGATGCTTATAGGACGTGCTCCTTGTTCCGGTTACCTACGATTATCGCTCCAATCAGAGTTTCCTGACAATAGTAGTGGCAGACAGCGCCAAATTAAACAAGACGTTGCCTATTGTACTCCGAATAACCAAATATGTAAACCCTTTTGTCAATACAGCGGTATCTAAAACTAGCGAAATTTATCTATATCAAGGCAAAAAGCCAAAGTCAAAACTTTATTGACAAAACCTTACTAAACCTTATTAAGTCGATCCATCAATCCGCCAATTAACTGCTGATTATGCTTAACAACCGCATTGTCCGAACTGTGCTGTAAAATTATCGAAACCAACTTGTTAAAGTTTACATTAAAAATCTGCGGATCTTCAGCTTGCAATCCATACAAATAATCCGCTAAAATTTTCAGTTCACCAGCATAGTTTGGCTGACCAGTGACAAAAAGGTGCATTGCTAACCTTGAGACAATTAATTTCTGAAGATCCATCTTTTCTTGCCCTCTCTTTTTATTAAGATGCTTTTTATGAAAAGACCGCACGATTCTATTCAAAAGAAAAAGCCCACCTAAAGCCAATAGCGTGACAAGAAGAATTACTAACTTAATAGACATAAAGACTAAAAGTAGGGGCTAAAATTTTTAGTATAATCATCAAAAACATCTACTCTAGTTTTAGCAGCTTTGGTGTTATTAGCAAGTAACTTAGTACAAAGTGAAATAAAATCTTTGGAGGTAATATTATTTTCATCGCAAATAATGCCAGGCGAATCCTGCAAATATGCCTGAGCGTTTAATTTCTGCTCTCCTCTGCTTTGAGTACCCCCAAGCGGACACAATATAACTGGCACACCTAACTGTCGCCACTCCGCTAACGAGTTAGCCCCCGATCTACCAATAATCAAGTCAGCCAATGCATAAAAGTGTGGCAATTCTGTATCGGCGTACTCTAATGTGAAATATTGGCCAATTTCACCCTTGCGTAGCTTCCCCTTTCCACAAATATGGATAATGTTAAATTTTCTAAGCATTTCATCCTTAGATTTATCAATCAGATTGTTTATTGATTCCGCTCCCAAGCTACCACCCATAACTAAAACAACTGGTTTATCATTTTTAAAACCACAAATATTCAAAGCAGACTCTTTACTACCAGTTAAAATCTCTTTGCGTACTAAAACCGGAACAATTTTTGTTATCAAATGCGGATACCTTTTTTCAGCTTCGATTTTTGCAGAGTTGTAGCTACACCAAAACTCTTTGGCAAAGAAAGCACTTATGCGACTTACTAAACCTAAACTGGCATCACTTTCATGTGCTATGATAGGTATTCTACGTAAAGCTCCTGCAATTATAACTGGGAGGGCAACGTACCCGCCTTTACTAAAAATCAATTTTGGCTTCAGCTTAGCAAGAAGATACCAACTTTTACAAATACCAATGAGCAGCTTGAATGGATCAATAAAATTAAGCCAACTAAAGTAACGACGAAACTTTCCACTTGGAACGCTCCAATAATCTAAATCGGCTGGCAACAACTGCTTTTCCAGAGGTGCACCACTTCCGATGTAGGCAATTTTCACCGCTGAACTTGCTTCTTTTAGACGCTTATAAAGTACCACGTTGGGAATAATGTGGCCTGCGGTCCCTCCGCCTGTTAGTAGTAATTGGCACATAGCCGTTAGAATATTTAGAGATATTTAAAAGAATACCTAGCCCCGCCATTGTAGCAATTAATGAAGATCCACCGTAGCTAATTAGTGGCAAAGTTAGTCCCGTAATTGGTACAAAACCAATGTTTACACCAATATTTACAGCTGCTTGACCAACTATCCACAAAGTAATTCCAGCAGCTAGAAACATACTAAACTTGTCAGGAGCAAACCTTGCAATTAAAAATCCGCGATATGCAATAAACATAAAGAGACCAAGTACCATTGTAATCCTTAAAAATCCAAGTTCCTCGGCTGAAGCGGCAAAGATAAAGTCATCAGCGGCTTGCGGTAACCAATATGACTTCTGAACACCTCGTGTTAGTCCACGTCCCCAGAAGCCACCTGTTCCTATAGCAATATTAGCCTGATTTGACTGCCAACAGAAATCTCTTTGCTCATCCTCAATTGACCTCTGACAATTAGAAGGAGAAGGATTAACAAAGGCAAAAATCCTACTACGCTGTTGTGGCAATACAGTTACCGCCATCAAAAACACCAAAAGGAATATCGCAAACCCTGTTAAAATATGCCTAGTGGGAGCTCCTGCAATAAAATACAGACCGCAGGCTATGATTAAAAACACAAAAGTCCCTCCCAAATCTGGCTGTAAAATTATTGGCAGCGTTATTATTCCGACTAAAACCGCATAAGATAAAAATCCATGCTGAAAGTCCTTAATCTCCTGTCCCTTCTGTGAAAGCCAAACAGATAAATAAAAAATTAGCCCCAATTTAGCGAACTCTGTGGGCTGGAGAGAAAAACGATCCCAGAGCACAAGCCAACTTTGGGCAAAAGTATTGAATGCTTTACCGGAAATCAAAACTAACAGTAAAACAATGAATGTTGTTAAAAACAAAGGAACTGCAATTCGCCGCCAAAAAGAAAATGGGATTTTCAAGCAAACAAAAAATACAACACCGGCCATAATCAATCTACCTAGGTGATTTTTAATCAACAAAAAACAATCAACACCATCTACGCCACACTGCGGAAAAAGCGTACCTGCCTGATTTGTTAACTGGATAGATTTTGGCACTCCAATACTCGTAATCAACACCACTCCTAAAACAACTAACGCCAAAATTGCCAACGCCAAGTAATAGTCTATTTTTTGTCCACTTCTAGCCATATTTATGGTTACTTAGCAAGAAAACTGAATCTCAGTTTAGAGCTTAAAATTAATAATTACAAGACTCGTTTAGCAACACAAAATCCACAGTACATTTCCTCAAATAGTCAACAATGTTTTGAGTGACTTTGCAATTTTATCAGCTATAGTGCTGTAAAATATAAATTGCGAATGCGTAAAGAAAATAAGTTTAAAAAAATAATGTGGAAAGTTAATAAAGTACTAGCTTTTTGGCTTTCAGTAATTCTATTAACGAATTTGGACCAGTGGACTAAGCTTTACTTTGCACAAGGCGGTAGTTTTAACATTGGTAATTTTATAGAATTCAACTTGGCACTTAACCATGGCAGCGCCTTCAGCTTACCGATACCCGCTTGGTTAACTGGCTACATCGGTTTAGCAATAGCCCTGATCGGACTCGGCGCACCTATTTGGTTTGAAATTAAGAAAATAAAGTTACATGCTATTGCTTGGATTTTAGCGACGATCCTGACTGCAGGAGTAATTGGCAACACAATTGACCGTTTGGCTTATGGTGTTGTTGTTGACTTTATCGACCTAGGATGGTGGCCAATTTTTAACATTGCAGATATTTATCTATGCATTGGCTTGGTGATATTGCTTATTGCCACATTATTTAACAAACAACTTTATGGAGCTAAACATTAAAAACTGGCTAAAGAACTTTTTACGTACACTAATCGTATCTCTAATAGCTGGTATTTTGATAATTTCACTATCATTCATAAAATCAAATTTCGAATCGCTACAACTTTTGATTAGCACAGCTTGGACGATGCTAGTAATGGTTCTTGTTCCATTTCTAGACAATGGACTTAGACATGTAATTGAACCAAGTCGTTTTACAAACTGGAAGCGAAGCTCTGGTCAAAATTTACTAAGTCAAATATGCCTATTCTTTGTTTGCTTACCGATTTTTATGATAGCTAACATCGAAAAAGCCGATCTTCTTCCTTTCTTATTTGCAATTCATATTATATTTGGCGCTTTTGTTAGCCAAATATGGCGTATAGTCTACGAAGAGAATAGTTATAAACCAGTTTTAATAAACTCACTCATTGCAAGCCATATTTTAGCCTCATTTTGTTTCTTTGCTTGGACTCTCTGGAAAAACGACATAGAAACTTTCTATATTAGCGCACTGTTAATTGTTGCTCTTACTGTTTCCGAATTTATCCTAAGCACTATAAGCACGGTCATCTACCATGGCTTAACTGGTTTTTATCAAGTAAGCTTTTGGCACTGGACCAAGCCAGAAAAAACCCCAGAGGCACCAACTGAGGCAAACTAAATTGAATAAACAGGCGCAACGCAAGTTGCGCCTGTTGGGTTTGCTATTCTTTTTTGCCTAAGATTTTTGACAAACTTTCGATTGCCCTAAATCCATCGTTTGGAATCATCCAGATTGTTGTGTTTGACTGATCAGATGATAAGTCATTAATTGTATGCAATGTTCTAAGATGTAATGCACCTGGTGATTCATGTAGAACTTTAGCTGCTTCAGCCAAATTTCTAGATGCCTCAAGCTCACCTAAAGAGTTGATTATTACTGCTCTTTTTTCACGTTCTGCTTCAGCTTCTTTGGCCATTGTGCGCTTTAGGCTTTCTGGCAAGCGAATGTCCTTTAACTCAACAGATACCACCTTAATCCCCCATGAGTCTGTTTGTTGGTCTACAGAAGTTTCAATGTTGTTGGCGATTTCCTCCCTTTTTGTTAACAAGTCATCTAAAGTTACTTGGCCTACAAGGTTTCGCATTGTTGTTTGAGCCAACTGACTAACTGCAAAATAGAAATTTTCTACTTCATTTACAGCTTTGCCCGCGTCACTAACTTTGTAATAGATTACTGCATTGATACCAATTGAAATATTATCCGAAGTAATTGCTTCTTGATCCGGTACATCTACTGCTTTTACTCTAATATCAACTTTGTGTAAACGTTGGACAACGGGAATAACAAACTGAATCCCTGGGTTACGGATTGAAGTAAACTTACCCAAGGTGTACATAACACCTCTCTGGTACTGCTCTATTTGACGAATGAATAAAGCAATGAAAACCACTAACCCAATTACAATGGAAAAAACAAATGGCATTTTAAGTTATTAAATTTTATATTGTTAGTTAACCACAGAATCTGTTACAGCTTTTGCGATAACTTCTGCAACACCTGGTTCAAAAGCATTAGGTATTATCTTGTCAGCCGTTGGATTTGCGACCATTGCAGCTAAAGCTTTAGCTGCCGCCAAGTACATATCTGCATTGAATCTTTGAATTCTAGCATCTAATGCTCCTCTAAACAACCCCGGGAATGCTAAAACATTGTTGATTTGGTTTGGATAATCAGGTCTTCCAGTGGCAACGACTGCCGCCCCAGCTCTTAAGGCTGTTTCCGGTTCAATTTCAGGAATTGGATTCGCCAATGCGAATACGATTGGATCTTTTGCCATTGACTTAACCATTCCTTCAGACAAGAGTCCTGCCTTAGATACGCCAATAAAAATATCTGCATTTTCTATAATGTAGGCCAGCTGCCCGATTTCTCGGCCTGGATTTGTTAGTTCAGCTATTTCTTCTTTTTCTTCATTTAAATCTTCACGCCCCTGATAGATCGCCCCTTTGCTATCTGCTATAATTAGGTTGTTTACACCTTCTCTTAACAAGATTTTTGCTATTGCCAAACCTGCTGCGCCGGCTCCATTAATTACAACCTTACAATCTGCTAATTTTTTACCAACAACCTTTAGTGCGTTAATTAACCCAGCTAAAGCGACAACTGCTGTACCATGCTGATCATCATGGAACACTGGAATATCCACTAACTCTTGTAGTCTTTTTTCAATATAAAAACAGTCAGGTGCCTTAATGTCTTCCAAGTGAATGCCGCCAAAACATGGTGCGATATTTTTGCAGATAAAAATAATTTCGTCAGGGTCAGTTGTATCGAGACAGATTGGGAAAGCATCAATATTGGCGAACTTTTTAAAAACCAATGCCTTACCCTCCATAACTGGAATTGCAGCTTTAGGTCCTATTGCGCCGTAACCCAATACCGCAGATCCGTCGCTAATTACTGCAACTGAATTTGCTTTCATTGTGTATTCGTAAGCTTTTTGTGGATCTCTCATGATTTCTTGACATGGATAGCCCATTCCTGGTGTATAGACCATTCCTAAATCGTCAGCATTATCAAACTTAACCTTACTGGCTATTTGTACTTTACCTTTGTATTTAGAATGAAATTCTAATGCTTGCTGCTGAAGATCCATAGATAATTGTTATTTAGATGATTTGATTTCAAGTTTAAGAAAGTACCCTAATAAAACTCTTATTACGACTAACAATGTAAGTGCAACTAGATCATGCAAATCTGGCTTTAATATTGTTTCCAAAATATCTTTACCAACCAAAAATTCTAGCCCTATTAAAAAATACTGACCGGTAAATATGCGCACCTTTTGCAAATTTTGTGATCTCTGTTTGAACATACTAACTAAACCGTAGTACGTCCCTAACGCTGCACCGACTAAAATAAAAAATGCACCAATATAACCAATTAACAAAGCAAAAAGCGATATTAAAGCAGTAGCCGATGGTAGAATATCAAATAACATATAGAAATTTAGTTAGGTGGATTGCCGATAGGATTGGCCATTGGAGCCGTAGTTGGCCCATCAACTTCAATTGATTCAAATTCAGGACCATCATTTTCAGAGTAAACAAGCAGCATTAATACGGCAATAAAAATTGTTACAGCAGCAGTAAAAGCTATTACAAGTGGATTTTTAAATTTACCCCCAGAATCTAAACCCATAAGAATTGATTAACTAACTCTAGGCTACCACTTTTGTTTAAATTTGCTACCCGAATTTCAATTAAAATGATGTAAATTTCCCCTCTTTAATTCCCAGAAGAGTTTGGCTGGCAGGCTCGTATTTCAATGAAAGATTGGCAACCGCACTATAATAGTAAACTACTTGCTTACCAGTTATGTCAGAAACTGATTCTGTAAGCTTTTCTAGATCGGGGAATAATTTTAATGCCGTAGCTCCTTCTCCAAAACTTAATACTAATTGCCTTGCTTGGTTAAACAAACTAATTGGCTCTATTAATACTACATCTTCTTTTGAAGTTTCACCGATAAAATCCTCTTCTACTTCAGAATTTTTTTCCGGCTTCTCAGTTATTGAACTTTGGATATATTTAATCTGTTTTTCAAATTCAAAATTTAACTCTGCTGTTCCATAGCTAGCTTGTGCCACCAAAAACTTGCCGCCTTCAATTGCTACATACAAATCTCGCAATCCTTTGTCTATAAAGACTAATGTGTTAGATTTTTCCTCAAAAGTAGCACTAGGATAAAGCTGTTCATATTCTTTTTTTAGCTCTGCAAAGACATCATCTTGTGTTAGCTCAGCGTTAACCTTTAGCTTTTCTACTACAACATGCGCTGACCTTGGATAAACTCTGGAATTAAGTGCCTGAGAAAATCTTGCATCTCGTCGATAAATAATCAACTTATCTTCTAACAATTCAGCAGACCAATTTGTAGGTTTTTTTGCAGATAATCCATTTTTTGCAGAGACTAACTCCCAACTATCTGCCAGATTAAATGGCTTATTGCTTGAGCTTTTATATGCCCTATAAACTAAATTTGCAAACTGAGATCGATTAACAACCAACTTGGGATCAAACTGTCCATTATCTGGCAAGTCTAATAAATTGCTTTCGTAGGCGTAATTGAAGTACGTAGAGTACCATTCACTACCCAAACCAAGTTCAAAATCTTTGCCATCTTCCAAATCTGCTTCAGGGTGCAATGTTGTAACTACCAATTTTAGTGCCTCCGCTAATGTCAAATTTTGCTGAGGTCTAAAAGTTCCGTCATCATAACCTTTTACCAAACCTAACGACTGAGCAGTTTCAATAAACGGCAAATACCAAGCATCAGATTCTAAATCTTTAAAACTAGCCACATCAGACTGACGTGCGACAGTTGCACCTTTAGCGATAAGTAAAATTTTAACCGCTTCAGCTCTGTTTAAAAGTTGATCTGGTTTAAAAGTTCCATCTGGGTAACCACTAATTATCTTTTCTTTGCGTAGTTCGGAAATTGCTTTTGATTCAGGCAAGGCTACGTCGACATCAATGAACGCCATCAATGAAGATGGCACAAGTAAACAGGCAAGCATCAGGCTGCTCAAAGTGATAAATTTGAACTTTTGTATTTTATACATAAAACAATCCTAGCAACGAGATGCTTATAAAGTCAAAAAAGCAGGCACAACTCACGTTGACCTAGCCTTTTTTTTTATTCTAACTTAAAAGCTCACCTGGCGTATACAGATCCAACTTGTTTTCACCTATACGCTTTATTATTTCTTCAGCAGCATGCTCTATTGGAACATGAACCTGTTGCCCTTTTGTCATTTCGCGAATGATTATTTTACCTTCCCGTACTTCTGTTAATCCCATCAATGTCATGTATGGCACTTTAAAACGTTCGGCCATAGCAATTTGCTCGTTCATACTACCACGCCCAATGGCACCCATGGCTTTCACCCCGCGATCTCTAAGTTCTGCTAGTAGTTTTAAGCATTTGACTTTGGCTTCAGACCCAAGTTGCGCCACAAATACATGCAAATCATCTTTCGATGGTACACGACTTTTATTAATTTTCATACGGCGAATTATGCGCTCTAGACCAGCAGAGTAATTAATTGCTGGTGTTGAATCTCCTCCTAAACGCTTCATCAACAAATCGTACCTACCACCGCCACCGATTGTAAACTCTCGCCCTTTTTTCTTATCCCAAAACTCAAAAATCGTACGACT
>CAYLRB010000016.1:17956-24501 GCA_964386265.1 uncultured Candidatus Peribacteria bacterium
TCCTGGTTTATTTTATGGGCAATGTAAATAATTTGTGCGTCTAAAGCTGGATCACTTTCGCCAATTACCTCAAACCCAAATTGATGAAACTGCTTGTATTGACCAGCCTTAACTTCAGCGTCGCGTGCAAAAGCTTCAATGTAATAAAGCTCGATTGGCTGCGGGAGCTGATCTAACTGATGCTCAACGTATGCCCGCGCAATGCCGACAGTTCCACTAGATCTAACAACCATATCGTTACCATTGTTATCTCGTGTTCCATACATACCTCTTCCTACTTTATCCTGTTCCTCTGGTAGTGCTTTGTGGTAAGTGTCTGCACGCTCAAGAATTGGTGTACTAATACGTCTAAAACCGGCCTGCCTACCTCGGTGACGTAGAACTTTTTTTATGTACGTCAGATATTCATGATCGCTTGGCAAAATGTCGTGCATCCCCTCTGGTGTTGTAGGGAAAAAATGAGCTTCTTCAGAACCTTCAATCGTATCAATATTTACTTGATCATCATTATCGGCCATAGTAGTACAAATTGTTAAATCATTTGAACGCTGATAGTTTAGAATAGATTTTGGTTAATTTCTAGTTAAAATATGCAGCTGAAGCGATCATTGCTGCATTATCTGTACAGTAAGTCATTTTTGCTGGCCACAGCAAGTCAATATTTCCACTTGTAGAAACTGCTTCTTCTAGCACTTTACGTAGTTTTGAGTTTGCTGCTACACCTCCCGCTAGATGGACTTGCTTAGGATTGAATTCAGCGATCGCTTTACGGCAAACTCCTGCTAAAGTTTTAGCAACCGTATGCTCAAAACTAGCTGCCAAATCAGCTTTTAACTTTTCTGGCAATGTGCCGTCATTTTGCACTTTTAAATCTTGCAACAGATACAAAACCGCTGTTTTTAATCCGGAAAAACTAAAGTCATATGGCTGATCAAGCTGGGCGACTGGCAGCTTAAAGCGCATTGGATCGCCATTGACGGCCAACTTACTAATCTCCGGACCACCTGGATACGGTAAATCCATAAGTTTGGCGACTTTATCAAAAGCCTCACCTGCTGCATCATCTTTTGTACTGCCCAATAGCTTAATTTCCCGAGGACTAGTTATTAAATACAAATTAGTATGCCCACCAGACACGGTTAGCGAAAGTAATGGAAATTTAATATCTTGGTCCGGCTTACGTTCCAGCCAATTACTAAATATGTGCCCATAAATGTGATTAACTGCAATATATGGCTTATTATGAACCTCTGCCAGTGTTCTAGCGGTTTGAATACCAACAAGTAATGAACCGATCAGCCCGGGTGTTTCTGTAGCGGCAACTGCATCTATCTGTTCCCAGTCCAAGTTGGCTTCTGTTAGCGCCTTTTTATAAATCCAAGGGAGTTGACGGACATGCTCCCTCGAGGCGACCTCAGGCACAACCCCGCCCGTAAGCGCATGTAGATCAGCCTGACTGGCGATAACATTACTTAAAACTTGGCAACCGTCCACTACAACTGCGGCGGCGGTTTCATCACAGGAGGTCTCAATAGCAAGAATATGCACTAGATTAGCTGATTTAAATTGGTTAATAGCTTAAAGCGATTTTTAGTAAGAGGCAATTTGAATTTCAAAAGAGTTATGTGTATCAATTGACTGTGTGCTGCTTGGCTTAATACCCAAATGCGTAGTTAAACCAGCTAAAGCAGCTTGATCCCAGCCGCAACAACCACCAACAGTAGTAATTTGCCGATAACGCTGTAAAAGTTCAGCAAATCCTAGATAAACCTTATCTGGATTTTGCAAGCCAACTACAGAGTTACAACCTTCTAAACGCGCCGGATCACCTTTTGCAGCGTTAATATATACCGTAGTAAATCTATGCGTGGCATCATCACCTAAAGTTTCAACACCAGCATTAACCGCATCTAAATCGCAACAGTTAGCACCAAAACCAGCTAAAACATTATTCGAATGCCGATCAATTTCCTCGATTGCTTGCCCCAACGTCTCCCCACATCGTAATCTACCGTCTGCCCCTAAGGCAAAACTTAAGACAGCTTGAATTTTTTTAGTAGTTTGTTTACTAAGGTCATTAACTGCTTGCGCTGCTCCGAGGGCTTCTTCCAAGCCCGGGAAGGTCTCAAACAAAACCATATTATTCGACGCAACTTTTGCAAGAGAACCAAGATTTACCAACTGACGGGTATGAAACTCTTGCGCAGCTGCTCTGCCAAGCCCAGTTTCCGACTTGTAACAGTCACCACTTGGACCACAAGCCAGCGCCCAAGTGATTTCCGGGTGCTGTCTGATTAAATCGGCAATAGCTTTAACTTTAGCCGTAACAAACGCCCTAGGTTCTTCCGCCCTGCGCGCACCAAAGGTGTTTAGGGCTATGACTCGAGAGCGAGCCGCGATAGATTGTTTAACTACATCGCTTTCTAATTCAGCTTGCTGCACTTCAGTTGGCACAGCTTGACCAAACTTTGCCAACGCGGCTGTTCCATAGGGCAAGCCGACTGCCTGTAAACGAGGCTTCATAAATTTTGGGGTTAAGAAAAAGCCCGTCTGCTTTTTAAGGAGACGGGCTTTGGATTGATACAAATTTAGTTAATTAAATTTTCACATCACCAAACTCCAGCCTCGCGAGGGGCATCATTGACATCAACATCATCATGTTTGTTGGCAAAGAAAAAGAGTTCTGCATCTGCAAATTTAATATAACGTCCCGAAACTTAGCTAATAATCAAAATCTATGCAAGACAGATCTACAAAGTTAAGATTGATTAAAGCTTAATACCGTTGTCTTCTAATAAAGTTGGTTCTAATTGCCTTGCGTAAGCAAAGCACATGTTAAAGATTGTGCGCTGACTATCAGCAATATTTCGATTTTGAATAATCACCCCGATTTGATCATAAAATGAAGTGATAGAAATTTTATCATCATAAATCATAATATGGTTTTCCATTGGAAAAGATTCTGGAGAAATCATATATATCTCGCAGAGCTCTTGTCGTTGCCGCTTCTTATGTGCCACAGCTTTCTTACCGAAACTATAAACGCACTTCATATTTATACCACGTGTTAGGCGCTTCTTAAGATAGACAGCTTCATAACCACGCATGCCATCATCAACTGCATCCAAGTTTGCCCAACAGCTAATGTCGGTCGTTGCCGTCAAACTGTCCTCAAATAAACTTATAAGACCATCACGCCCCTCAAACAAAGACATTTGCGGCTGACTGCTAAAACGCTGATGCATTATGCGCAAAGACGGTAAAGCCTTCTCCAATTTTGTGTATTTATTGTACTCTCTTTCAAGCAATAACTTAGGTGGTAGAGCATGGTAATACATGTACTTCCCATCTTGACGACAATAACTAACCAATCCCCGCTTTTGAAGCTGTTCCAGAATGACATAAGCCGTAGGTCGCTTTATGTTTGCTACTCTAGAAATTGTACTTGGAATTGCCTCCTTTAATTCAAGTAAAACCATATAAACTTTTGCTTCCTTATCAGTTAGACCAGTCTCCATCAGGATCTCAATTAGTTCATTTTTGTCCATGCCGAAAGAAAGTTAAGGTTAACAATTTATATTATACAACGAATTTGATGTTGCGGAAATTTTTGCCATTTATAATTTTACTGACAGTCATTTTTCTTGGTTTAAAACTGCTTGAATTGTCCTAAAGTAAAAGCCTCTTTGCGTCAAAAAACGTATTGCCTTTTCTCTATCTTTTTGACTTGCCAAATTTGATACTTCACGTCGGCCTAACCATTTTTTTAAAGCTTGTCTACATATTTCTCCTTCGCTTTCTGAATATGGCTGCCATGCATCTAGCCATAGCTGATTAGTTATTCCCCTTTGAGTTAAGGCTTGATGGATCAATCTTGGCCCTCTATATTGCCGAACCTTCTCGCGTACGATCATATTTGCATATCTTTCGTTACTGACTGCATTTGCCAATTGCAGTTCATCTAAAACATCACTAATAAGACTACTACACTGCTCCATTTCAGACTCGCTAAACTTCTTCTTATAAAACGTTATTAAACGGTTGTACAACTCCAGCATTGAGTATTCTCTACGAGCTAAATACTCATAAGCTTTCTGCTGGATTTGCTTTCTTAAATCTTTAGTTTGTTCATCCATACTACAAATAATAATTATATATCTTTCCAGTTAATCTTTAAATCTTCTAAATGAGCATTCTTATGTTCATCCAGCTGCATAGGCCTTTTTTCACACTCTTCAATAAGTGAAGAGACTAATTTACCACTAAAGTGATGTGGTATTAAAACCAAATCCGCTCCATGACTGTATAAATTAAGTGCATCATGGTCATCTTCGGCATAACAAATAAACTTTACCTCCACCTCTGGTCTATTTTTGAAAAAATGTAATGAAGCTAAGTTGGCACTCAAACTTGTTGTTGTTGAGATAACGTACTCAAGGCGATTATAAGATATTTCATCTATACTATACAAACTGTGCACATCTCCAAAAATGCAATCCACCTTCCGCTTCTTTAAATTTTTAATTGTTTCAGGATTGTAATCAATAACTAAAAAGTGTTTTTTTAAGCTTTGTAGCTTCTTAATTACTGATCTACCACCTCTCTTTGCACCAACCACAATAATTTGTGGCTCAAAATGTTCAGCTTCAGCATGCTCAGATTTAGGATTTTTTCTCTCAGTGTACTTAAACAGGGGACTTAGTTTCGCAATGATTTTGGTGTCATATGTGATTAAGTAAGTTGAGAGCGTAATACTTAGTAATGCAACCATAGTAATAATTGCAACAACATCGCCACCCAATAAACCTCCGCTAGCTGCCATTGCAACTAATATCAAAGAAAACTCACTAATGTGACTTAAATTTAGAGCGGTTCGCGCCGAAACATGTCCTGTAAAACCAAGCAGCGATAATGATCCAAAAACAATCAACGGTTTAACAATTAAAACAAAAGTTGTTAATATTATGATTTGTGGTAACAAACCAAAAAGGTTTTCAAAACTAATTTCCGTACCAAGATGCACGAAAAAGATCATCAGGAAAAAATCTCGAAGTGGAGCAACTTTTGCACTAATTTCTGTAGCGAAATAACTTGATGCCAAAAATACACCAGCAATCAAAGCCCCAACCTCTAAGCTAAATCCAACCAACTTAAAAAGACTGGCAAAAAACAGCATCCAACTAATAATGAATATAAACAACATCTCTTGCGACTTTGCTACTCTGTCTAAAAACTTTTGTAAAAAAAACTTTTGAAACAATACCCCTGGAATGATAATTACCAAAGCCAAAGCTACATTTCTCATTAGTACGCTAAACACCGCGCCCCCATCTGATTGCCCCAACGCATTAAGCACAACAATTGCTAGAGCAACAAAAACGTCCTGCAACAATAACACCCCAATTGAAAGCTTAGAGTAAAGATGAGTATTATGCTTACGATCCGCAATAATTTTAAGACTAATAATTGTACTGCTCAATGTGAGGGAGATTGCGACAATACCAGCAGTCATAAGCGGAAACCCTAGCATTGTTGCCAGAGCAAACGCAGCTCCTCCAGTTAATATTATTTGCATCAATCCTGCACCTACAATTGTTTTCCCATCACTTTTTAAAAAATAAGGGTTTAGATGTAAACCAGCTAAAAACAATAAAAAAACTACTCCCAACTGTGCAGATATTTCCAGCTCTACATGTCTTAATCCCAAAAATGCCGAACTAAAGATAATTCCCGTTATTATAAATGCAACAACCGAAGGTTGTCTTAGAATATGCATTATAGAAGTAACAATTGCCAAAACAATAAATATTACCCCAAACTCTGTAAACGGATTAGCTAGTAGGTCGGTAAAATTCATATTAATTGAATTAATTCTTTAAATTATAGCTAAAAACATAGGCTTTTGTTAAGCTTTTCCCCTTTACAAAACTAATTACGGACTGCTTATTTAGATACGCCTATGTGCTTTTTCATTGGGCGGAATGCAAGTCACACCCAATGAAAGATTTTACTATTTACCCAGGTTACTCTGTTGGGATTTCTAATTCAGGACCAACAGCGACTTCTTCATGATTAGCATGCTTTTTTATTTCCTCAACGATTTCAGCTGTCACACCTTTGTTACCTCGCAAATAATCCGTAGCATTTAAGCGACCTTGCCCGATATTTGCCTCTTTATATGAATAGAATGCTCCCCTCTTTCTCACAACCTCGTATCTTGTTGCCAAGTCTAATATATCGCCTTCAAATGAAATCCCATGACCATACATAATATCAAATTCTGCTTTACGGAATGGTGGTGCTATCTTGTTTTTAACAACCTTAACTCTTGCTCTAGTACCAATAACTTCCCTTCCGTCTTCACCACCTGTTCCAGGTTGATCAATTTTGCTTACACTTCTAATTTCTAAACGCACAGAAGAATAAAATTTCAATGCATTACCACCTGTAGTTGTTTCAGGGTTACCAAACATCACACCAATTTTCATTCTTAACTGATTGATAAAAATAATTGCAGTTTTTGACTTACTTACCGACGAGGTTAA
>CAYLRB010000017.1:0-24310 GCA_964386265.1 uncultured Candidatus Peribacteria bacterium
AATCTTGGCAAAAGATTTTGACCTAGATCAAGTTTTAAATTGACCTTTTCAGCTATTTCTAAAGTATTTCTAATCGCTTCAGGTCGCTCAGCGAATGCTTTCAGCATCTCCTCTGGTGAACGCAATGAATGATTAGACATATATCTCATCCGATCATCATCATGAATTGATTTTCCTGTCTGTATGGCAACTAATATATCATGGGCATCAGCATCATCTGCCCTAGCATAATGACAGTCATTTGTCGCAACTATCGGCAAGCCTGTCCTATCTGACAGACTAAATATTTCCCTATTTAAATGTTGCTGCTCAGATATCCTAGGATGATCTTGTACCTCTAAATAAAAGTTATCTCTTCCAAAAATTTGCAAATATCTATCCAAAACTGCCTGTGCTTCCTTTTCATTACCTGACAACAGGGCTTGCGGTACCTCTCCCACCAAACATGAGCTTGTAGCTAACAATCCCTCACAATGTTTAGACAAAAAATCATGATCAATCCTTGGCCTATAGTAAAATCCATTCAAATGTGCCTCCGTAACTAATTTAAGCAAGTTCTTATAGCCAGTTTCATCCTTTGCGAACATCAACAAGTGATTTGACTTTTTATGATCATTATCACGAGCCGTTCTATCATCGGTTATATACATTTCACAACCAATAATTGGCTTAATACCAGCATCTTTTGCAGCCTTATAAAACTCAATTGCACCATAAAGAACACCATGATCAGTAATTGCAACCGCCGGTGCCCCTTGCTCTTTTGCAATTGCCACCATTTCTGCCGGCTTTGATAAACCATCAAGCAAACTATAGTGACTATGATTATGTAGATGTACAAATGACATAGAGTTTTTACAAGTAGTATTTTATACCAACAAAAATACCAGAGCAACGAACCAAGCGGAACCCCATTTTAAAAAAACACCCTTTTGTAACCGTTGAGGAGCAAAGCGATGAGCAGCATTCGTGCAAAAGCACAAACTTTGCGATTCAAAAAAGTAACAACAAAATTTGGTGCCGAGGAAGAGACTCGAACTCTTAAGGGTTTCCCCACTGGTTCCTAAGACCAGCGCGTCTACCAATTTCGCCACCTCGGCATGCCGTGAATTTATAGCAGGATATTTTTAGATTCACAATAGAAATTTTACCAACATTCATATTTCAAAAAAAACACATAAACTATGAAGGTAAGCCATCAAAAACAAATTTAAAACAATCCATTGACATTTAGTCAATAAATTGAGTAACATTCGCAACCTCCACCAAAAAAATAATAAACTATGAATCAAATTCTAAATAACGTTTCAGAATCACTAAACAAACTGTTTACTGTATTAGGACAAAGAGAAAAAGACGTTATAGCAAGGCGTCTAGGCTTAAACGAAACCCCTCGTGAAACCCTAGAATCAATTGGATCAGACTTATCTGTAACTAGAGAACGTATTCGCCAAATAGAAAATACAGCAGTAAAAAAACTTAGACGCATAGGAAGTAAAACTGAATTTCAAGTACTATTCGAATTATCCGAGCAAATTATTGAAAGTCATGGTGGATTATTAAAAGAAAGCGACCTGATCAACAAAACATTAAAAAGCCTTGATCACAGCGACAAAATTGAAACAGCAATCATTCAACTATCGTTGGAAATAAATCCAAATATTAGAAAACTCAAGAAGACAAAAGTCAATCATCAAGCATGGTACAACAAGAAAAATAGTGAATCAGACATTAAGGATATACTCAAAATTGCTGTTAAAAATTTAAAAGCTGACAACAAAATCATCGGCAAATCCGAGCTAATCAAGAAAATCAAGAATGAGACATCAAATAACAGTAAACAGGATCTTTCACCTGAATTTATAGAGTCAACACTTGAAATTGATACAAGAATTAAGCTAATTCAAGAAGGATATGGCTTAACAACCTGGAGACATGTACAGCCAAAAAGTATCAAAGATAAAGCCTTGATCATTTTAAAACGTGTTCAAAAGCCAATGCACTTCGTAGATATTGCAAATCAAATCGCAACTGCCGAGTTTTCCAATAAGCAAGTCACCCAACAAGCAGTACACAACGAGTTAATTAGATACAAAGAGTTTGTACTTGTAGGCAGAGGACTGTACGCACTAAGCGAATGGGGATACAACAGTGGAACCGTAAAAGATGTTCTTATCGATATTCTTGGTGCACTAAAAACTGGAGAGTCACTATCAAAAAAGCAAATCGTTAATGAAGTTCTAAAAAGAAGAATTGTAAAAGTAGGAACAATTTCGTTAAATCTACAAAAATACCCTGAATTTGAGCGAATAGGTAGAGCCCAGTATCGCTTAAAAGAGGGTGCGAAGTAAAGATTTACAATATCTCAAGAGATAAATCTGCCATCTTAGCCGATTTCGTGATCACCCCTAACGATATTACATCCACTCCAGGAATGTCGTACTCAAGTATATTTGCCGTACTTATACCACCCGAAACCTCAATATACGCTAGTAAATCTCGTGGTAAAGTTTGTAATGCCGTAAACAAAGATTCGGGGACATAGTTGTCTAACAGTACCCCTAACTTAATTTCACTGTTCATATTTGACAACTTCTGTAATACAAAAGAAATTATCCTGATTTGCTCATCGTTTTCCAACTCCACAATAACCATTGGCCACCTTTCCCAAGTTATAAACAGATCATTCCAAGCCTTTTCGTCCAATTTTTCTAACCAAGCCCAATCGTTATCCTTGTACATCAAGCATTGTCCCAATGCTAAACGATGAGATAACCCACCACCCACTACAACAGCTTTCTTATCCAATCTTCCCCAAACCGTTTTTCTCGTCGCTGCAATTTTTGCGTGTTTAAGTGTTGACTGCATAATGTTTACACAAGTTGCAATACCGCTAAATCTACCTAGAAAATTAAGTATAATTCTCTCACATCTCAAAATTTCACCTCTTGAACCCTTTAAAATACAAATCTGTTGCCCAGGTATTAATAAATCTCCATCATCTACCAAAAAATTATAGCTCAATTCAAAATCTTTTTTTGACAACAAAAAACTAACTTCTTCTACACCAGCCATTACCAGATTATCTTTTGCTATAATTTGTGCTTCAACAATCTCTTCTCCGCCGACAACATCAACTACATCACTCACTTGATCATCAACCAACAACCAATGCCATAGTTGAACCAGCTGTTTAGCATAAAATTCATCATTAACCGTAAGTTGATCAGGAAAATGTGGCAAATGTTTCATGAGTCCAAACAATCATCTACTAAAAACCATCAAGAAAATAACATATCTAGTTACAATTAACAAACTACGACAAAAACACTACCTAAACTATCCCGTGAACAACTTTTAACCAAAGTGCTTTTAAAGCTTTATAACTTGCATTTGCAAGCCTTGCAAACATTCTTTTAATATGACGAATTTTGGCAACAACATCAACATATTTATCTATCTGCTTTATACCTTTACTACGTACAACAACCTCTTCTTTCTCCAAAGTTATTAACTGTTTATGTAATACAGCTCTGATATCATTAACCATTTGAACTGGCTTAGGTTTTGCATCCATCAAAGCTTGTCTTTTCGCAGCATAAGCTTTTGCATCCTCATCATCTTTTTTCTTTGCACTAGCACTTTTTTGTCCACCACCTTGCTCACTTGCTTGTTCTCTGTTTTCAGCAGGCCCATTAGCCAAACTAATTCCCTCTAATGCTGAGTCAATTTCTTCTGCAAGATTAACACTAACATCAGGTTGAACAGGAACACCTTCTTTAAGTGTTTCACTCGCTCCAGATTTATTTAGTTCTAAATTTGCGGGTTGTACCATAGTTGAACATTTATTGCGCGACTTCGTTTTAATTATATCACAAATTTGAAAATTATTGAATACTTAATTTTGGATGATAGTAAATTTTGGATCAACATTCCTGAGTGCTGTTTGACAAGGCATGTTCGACTGCTATAATCAGCCTAATTCCCATTATAAAAACTATGAAAATACTAAAACAAATAGTAGCTTTTCCTTTTATTGCTCTTTTAGTTATCTTCAGCTTAACTGCAATAATCTTTGCTCCAATAACAGCAATTGGCCAAGAAAGCGAATCTCAAATTTACGTAAATCAAATCGATTTCCCCAGCATTGGCATAACTAATACACCAAGTGTCTTTTCTGTAAATCCTCAATTTAGTTTAGCAGATGTAAGTGACCTTTCATACGTTTGGAATTTTGGTGATGGAAATAGTGATCAAGGAGAAGAAGTTGTTCACACATATATAAAGCCTGGAAACTATACCGTTACGATAAAAACAACATTCACCGAAGAATCAACTGGTAACCCCATCGAGTTAACGGAAGAAAGAAACATTTATATAGCACAAAAGTATGCACTATTCGTAACTGACAAAAGAGATAAACAAGACACCGTACGCAATTTTATCGATCTAGCAAAAAAAGACAACATTGCACTCCAAGAAGTTGAAAGTTACCAAAGCCAATCATCATTTTTAGCTGAAGAAATTCTGTTTAAAAAGCTTAATGAGGTAAGAAATTCAATTAGCAAATCAAATCCCATAATTGTTTGGACAGAAGCAGGAACTGGATTAAACGCCCTTACAAGGCTAGCGCAAGCACCAGATGAAACAAAAATCAACTTCCAAAACACAAGCATCATCTTAATAAATGATCATACTGAACAGGTCCAACGCATTATACGGCAATACCAACAATTAAAACCTAAAGAGATAATTGTTATCAATGAAGCTGGTTTTATACCTTTTCTTAGCTCTGCAAATCTAGAAGAATATAAAGCAACATTACTTACAGGTGACTACAAACACGCTGTAATCAACGTTGAAAGTAGCAAGATTAGACCATGGTTAATTTTAAGTTTTTTTGTTAACTACCTAAGTGACCAAGGTGTTCCAGACAACGTTGTACTATTAATACTACTAATCCCATTGCTTAGTTTTGTAATTGCATTCTTAAAACAAGTAGTTGGCATTGCTAGCTTAGGCCTTTACACAACAATATTAGTAACTTTAGTTTTCTTAATCCTCGGCCCTGCCTATGGAATTATAATGCTTTTGTTCATAACTCTGATTAGCTCATTATCCTACCAGATTTTAAAAAAGTTTAGATTGCTTTTTATCCCCAAAATGGCAATTTTAATGACAATTATATCGCTAGCTATTTTTGCAATTTTAACTTTTGCCGTTTATTACAAAATATTAGATGTTAATTTCATCTTACTCGCGGTCTTCCCGACAGTTGTAATTAGCACATTAATTGAAAAACTTGTAACAACTGAATCAAGCAAATTCTACAAACCTTTCATACCAGTCAGCGAAACAATACTTGTAAGTATTATCGCTTATATCTTTGCGGGTGGGCCAGTTAGGATATTTGACTGGCAGTTTCAAATTGAAATTTTCCGTAATTTGATTTTTAACTACCCAGAACTAATTTTACTGATACTTATTGGTAATATTATCCTTGGCCGATGGACGGGGCTAAAAGTCAGTGAATACCTAAGGTTCCGCAGCCTACTTCGTAACACAGAAGAATAATGATCGATTTCAATAGTGGAATACTAGGCCTTAATGCCCGCAACCTCCTATATATCAAACCATTCAACGATCGAAAAAACTTTGTGTTTGCCGATGACAAATTGAAAACAAAACACTTCTTGGCAGCTCGTGGGGTTAGCGTACCCCGCCTATACGGTGTAATTAGAAACAAATCAGAACTTCAAAAATTTGACTTCAGTAGTCTACCAAATAAATTTGTGCTTAAGCCAAATCTTGGATCTGGAGGGGAGGGGATAATTCCTTTCGTAAAAACTGACCATACTCATTGGCACACAATTAGTGGAAAGAAAATGACGCTAGACGAAGTTAAGCAACATATTGTAGATATCATCGATGGACGATTTTCAATTACAGGTGGCATGGATTCCGCATTTTTTGAGCAACTTATCATTACACATGAT
Organism: uncultured Candidatus Peribacteria bacterium; assembly: GCA_964386265.1. Lineage (GTDB taxonomy): Bacteria > Patescibacteriota > Gracilibacteria > UBA1369 > UM-FILTER-41-14 > CAYLRB01. The sequence continues at coordinate 5,997 of CAYLRB010000017.1, forward strand.
GGATTAAAGCCATATACCTACCGTGGACTACCGGATATTAGGGTAATCGTATTTAATATGATTCCAGTTATGGCAATGTTGAGACTGCCAACCAAAGAGTCGGATGGAAAAGCAAATTTACGCCAAGGAGCTGTTGGAATAGGGCTAGATTTAGCAAAGGGCCAAACCACATACATATGTCATCACGGAAAAGTTGTTAATGAAATACCTGATGTAGGTCCAATTAAAATCCAACTGCCTTATTGGGAAAAAATATTGGAAATTGCAATTAAATCTCAAGTAGTAACAAATCTTGGCTTTTTGGCTGCAGATATATCAATAGACCAAACCGTTGGTCCTGTTTTACTTGAAATCAATGCGAGAGCCGGGCTTCAACTCCAAGTTGCCAATCAAGCAGGTTTAAGAAAGCGATTAGAGCGTGTTAAAGGCCTCAAAGTTAAAACTCCTCAACAAGGAATTAGGATCGCAAAAGATATGTTTGGCAATGTTACAGAGCGAACAATAACAAACATAAGCGGTAAAACAATCATCGGCAATGAAGAACAAATTGAAGTTTTAATTACACCAGCTTTCAAAATTCCAGCAATAATTAGCACAAGCCAAAGCAGCACTACTGTTAACGAAGCTTTTATGGCTAAATTAGGCAAAAAACCACCTGAAAAGCTAAAGTTTATCTTAGCAAACAAGCGAATTACAACAATTTATAAACTAAACCCTGAACAAGAATCTGAAATCGTAATTGGCCGCCGAGCTCTCCAGGATTTTTTAATCGATCCTAACAAGGTTTCTACAGCTGCAGCGCCAAAAACATTACCAGACTTTAAAACAAACAAGTCATTCTACGTCAGCAAAGTAAACTATTATGAATCAGATAAAACCTTAGTCAAAATAGATCGCCAAGTAAAACTAGTAAGTCGTCTTAATCCATTAAATTTAGCTGAAGAATTAGGCAAATTTCGCGAAGACCCTTTTTACAATCCTCAGTTTGTTTATCAACAACCAAATTTAGATTTTCCTAAAATGTATGAGTTGTTAACCAATATTCAAACAGACGAGACAGCTCTAGGTGAACTTTTTGAAGGTAAAAAAGCAGAACTAAAATTAAGATTAGATTTAATTAGTAGAATTGGCAGTCAAGAATTTGATGAATATTCTACACTAAATTTTCCCCAACCAACTCAAGCTCAGTTCGAGTCAGCTCTGCAAATTATCAAAAAACGCCTAAATACTGTTGATCCACCTGAACAAGATATTTCCGCAGAAAAAGCAGCAGAAATGTTCCAAGAAACACTTAATGAATACAATTTAACTGATTGGAAAGTAGAGCTAACAAAAAATACAAGTGGCCGGTGCAGCGTGTCTAAATTTGGAAAAATTTTCATAAGACAAGATGCTGTCTTTAGCCAAGCTCGGGTTAAGCGTCTAATCGCACACGAAATTGAGACACATATCTTAACCAACGAAAATGGATCTAGACAACCTTATCAAATATTCAAAATAGGTACTGCAAACTATTTGAGCACACAAGAAGGACTAGCGATGTATAATGAACTATATGCTTCAGAAAAAGCAGGTTTTAATTATCAGTTCTTAAGCGGTGCTGGTGGAGTATTGGCAAGCCATTTCGCAAGCCAACTTTCCTTTAGTGAAACCTATAACAATTTAATTGATCTTGGCTATCCGACGCAAAGGGCATTAGCATTAACACTAAAAGCGAAAAGGGGATTTGAAGATACCAAACAAAAAGGATCATTCAACAAAAGTGCGATTTACTACATTGGATACGAAGAAATCATGGAATATCTAAAACAAGGGGGCGACATTACAGATTTATATATCGGAAAAATCAACATTCATCAAATACCGTTAATTAAAAAAATCAAAAATATTTTGCCACCGTTTTATTTGCCAAAATTCTATGCAAAACCAACAACCGAATCTAAAAAATCTAAGTAGCTACAATTTTGAACTTCCGCAAGAACTAATAGCTCAAACACCTAGCAAAGAACGTGGCCAAAGCCGCTTACTAGTTTACAAAATAAAAAGTGGAGAAATTATCCATGCACAGTTTGCTGATCTACTAAGCTATTTACCTGCAGATAGTTTGCTTGTTTTTAATAACACAAAAGTCATACCAGCTCGTTTATTTGTCAAAATATCAGATCAATCAGAGGCGATAATTGAAATTCTTTTATGCGAACAACTTTCAGAAACAAAGAAAGCTTGGCGTTGTTTAGTTAAACCAGGAAAAAAAGCTAAAGTCGGTACGAAATTTCAGCTGGGAAATGCAACAATAAATGTTACAGCAATCAACGAAGATGGTAGCAGAAATATTGAATGTGATTCACCATTAACAAACGAGTTTTTAGAGCAATACGGGCAACTTCCATTACCGCCATATATACAGAGCAAATACAACAAAGATTTAGCCGAACGCTACCAAACAACATATGCCAAAGAAGGTCATAGTATCGCAGCCCCTACTGCTGGCCTCCACTTTTCGAACGAATTATTGGCTGAAACAAAAATACTTTTTAAAACTACTGAAGTGACACTCAACGTAGGCCAAGGTACATTTTCACCACTTAGAAGTGATAACTTAAATGAAATTCAACTACACGAAGAGGATTACAACTTAAGCCCTGAAACTTCCGAATTGCTCAATCAACAAAAACAGAATAAAAAAACAATTATTGCAGTTGGCACAACAACAACTAGAGTACTTGAGAGTCAACTACAAAATTTTTCTAAATTTACAGCTGGAAATTACCGAACAAGCATTTTTCTACAACCTGGCGTAAAATTCAAAGCAATTGATGGATTAATTACAAATTTCCATCTTCCTAAAAGTAGCTTGTTCATTCTTATATCAGCATTTTTAGGATTAGAAAATGCACAACGAATTTACACAGAAGCAATAAAAGAAAAGTATCGTTTTTATAGTTTTGGCGATGCTTGTCTTTTTGTTTAACTACCACGCAGTTTGATTTAAAGCGGATTGCTGTAACAACCCAGCGCCGCTTTTTTTCAATACAATTAACGTAATATCATCAAGCTGTGGTTCTTCTCCAACAAATGTTCGTAGCTCTTCAGCGATTCCGTTAAACATTTTATCAGCCGACCCAAATGGACCATATTTAGCAACAGCTAGTTTTAAACGATTAAGCTCAAAAAGCTCTTCCATGTAATTTCTAGCCTCCGGAATTCCATCTGTATACAAAACAACAATATCCTCAGGTTGAAGGTTAATTAATTTCTCTTCCGCAACCTCTGCTATATCATCAATCATTCCAAGTGCAATACCACCAGTTACTATCGCCTCGCAAACACCTTCACGAGCCCTATAAATAAGAATATGTTCATGGCCTGCACCAGTATAGTAAAGCTGCTGCGTAGCCTCATCCCAACGCAAAACAATTGTAGTCATAAACATTGTACTGTTTACTCTTGGCTTTAAAACATAGTTAGTGCGCACCATTAAGTCCTTAGAATTTTCTGCTGTTGGAGCAAAAACCGTTAACAGTGTATTAACCATCATCATAACTAGTCCAGCTGGCGCACCATGTCCCGTTACATCACCTAAATAAATAAAATGCTGACTACCATTTTGCATAAAGCCAAAACTATCGCCACCAACCTCTTCTGCTGGACGTGTACGAGCACAAATCTCCAAACCTTTAATTTCGGGTACACTCACTGGCAAAATACTACGTTGAATTTCAGCTGCTAAATTCAATTCAGAGGCTCTTCTATCTCCCTCTTCTAAATCATGCGCAACTGCTTCTAAATCAGTTGTAACTTGATTAAAAAAATGTCCCAACAAACCAAATTCATCTTTTGAATTCACTAAAATCTTATGATATTTCTGCCCAGCTAGCATAGCTTCAATTTGACCAATTACTGAGCTAAACGGCCTAAATACAGCTACATAGTAAATTACATTTACCAAAGTAGTAAATGCCAAAGCCAATAGTAAGTAAGGTAGTTCAACAAGCTGACTATAAAATAAATACCCTGTAACTGCTGCGAACAATATAGAAAGTACTAGTAACCTTACAAACCACTTTTGACTACGAAACAGCATAGGTATTGAATAAAATTACTAACTACAAGCAAATTACATGTACACAATTTACTTGAGATTAAGCTCCTGAAAGTGCCATCTCTAAGTTATCATAACAAGTAATAATTTGGCTTAAACCAATCAAATTAAATACATCTTCTACCCTAGGTTGAACATGAATAATTTTTAAGTTTTGTCCTTTTTTCTTTAGTTTATAAAAAAGAGAAACAAAAAAGCCAACACCTTCTGAATTAATAAAATCAAAATATGTTAAATCAAAAACCAAAGTAGGTAATTGATAATCCTCAACAAACTTAGTTAAAACATCTCGTACTTGATCCAAATTTGACTTGTCCATCTCCCCTTTAAATTGAACAATCTGGTGCTGCTCACCAGGATTCATTGCTAACACATTAAGATCTAAATGAGCCATAAAGTTAATCCTTAAATCAATTTTAACAAAGCGAGTATAAACAAATAAACAGTTTATGATAAGAAAATGTCCTCAAAATTAACTAAATAATCTTGCCAAAACCCAAAAAGATTTCAGAAAGCAGTTGGACGATCAAAAAAATACGTCTATTCTAGATTAACGGATTTAAATAAAAATAATGAAAATGAAAAAATTTTTAGCCTCAATTACTCTTTCTCTTTTTGTCATCAATTTAGCATTACCATTAAGTGCTTTTGCAAAAAGCTTTAGTGACATTTCTAGTTCACCATATATAGACGCTATCAGTTTTCTAGCCAAATTCAACGTTATAAGCGGTGATGAAGGCAAAACAACGTTCAGACCGCAGTCAACAATTAATCGAGCAGAGTTTGCAAAGATTGCTGTGCTAACTCTCGATATGAAACCTACAGAAGACTTTAACAGCGGATGCTTTGCAGATGTAAAAGATGACAGTTGGTATCGTCCGTGGGTTTGCCAAGCTAAAAAGCTAGGCCTAGTAAAAGGACAAGGCGATGGTACATTTTATAAACCTGCCGATCCAATTTCACGAGCAGAAGCGATTACAATCGTTTGCCGCGCTCTTAATTGGGAAAGTAGTTCAGCAACTACTCAGTTTAACGATGTGCCAAACGCACAATGGTATAGCAACTGCAGCAATTTCGCAAAAAAAGAGAACTTTTTACCTTTTACAAGCACCAGCTTACTACCTTCAGAACCAATAACTCGTGAACAGTTTGCCGAACTTGTTTACCGTGCAGCAAAAAAAGAGGTACAAGCAGGTCGCCTACAACATTTTGCCGAAGAACCAAATGAAAACGACAATGATCCAGAAAACAATGAGCAATTAACAGATACAGAAACCGATCCCGTTGAAACACCGACAATAGACCAAAGTGTAAATGCAAATTCAAACAACAGTTTTTCCGCAACCACATTTGAAAAAATCAAACTAAATCAGCCATTTCCAAACAAATTTTACAAAAACGAAGTCTATAATTTTGAAGGAGAAATTACATCCGGTAATCATCAACAGGTCTTTCTATTCTACTTTCCAAAAGGACAGCAAAACAAACTAAAAACCGTTCCAGTTAAAGCAACAAACAACAAATTCACAATCCCTGTTCATTTTAATTTTGGTGAAGGGAACTATAGTATTGGCATAATCCCTGGCACATCTGGAAGTAGCGTAGTTGCGGATGTTAATATCAGCGAACTACCAAGTGAAAATTCCAGCCTTCAAGTTCCTGAAACTGCCGAATTTAACATCAACTTCAAAAATGACGATACAGTTTTTGAAATAAACACCGACGAAGAACCTACAATTCAGCAAGTTACATTCAAAAAAGGTGGTGACCGTGTTAGTTATTTAACACGCCAAATAAACAAAGATTTAGCTGTAAATTACAGCGATTTCGAAAATTTTGACGAAGGTACAGTAAAAGCAGAAGTTCAATCAGCAACAATTGATGACTTTTTTTCCCCAATCAGCAGATCAAACTGGTCAGCGGTTGAAGTAACAAGTTTCCAAGCTGTTAAACACTATTACACAAGTATTACAAATGGAGTAAGTGATGTTGAAATCTCAAGAATTTACACAAACCGCATAACATTTAGCGGTAAGGCTGAAAGAAATTTAAACCACACAGTTAGTATTATTAAACCAGACGGATCAATTGATGACCTAGAAATCGCAAGCTCTACAATAACCACTGGAAACCAATTTAATGGCGCATATATAACTGACGAAGACGGTACCTATATTGTGGAAGTTAATGATACAAGTGGCCTAGCAGTAATTAATCATCCTGTTTACCAATCAGGTACAATTCCATTAATTCCTGACTTTTTTGATGTCAGTAATGACGAGCTCGAAGCCAATCAAGACTTTGACTTACAAGATAGCCGTGATTTCTTGCTTAATTTAATCAATGAAGAAAGAGAAAAATACAATCTTACAATGTTAAGTCTCGACAATTCGCTTAACAAATTAGCTCAAGATCACAGCCGAGATATGATTGATAGAGAGTTTTTTGACCACAACAACCCAGATGGTAAAACTCCAAACCAACGTGCAGTTGAAGCTGGAATCTTAACTGGAGTAGGGGAGAATATCGCTAAATCTGTTAGCATTAGACAAGCTCACGAACTATTAATCCGCAGCGCCATTCACTTAGAAAACATTATAAACCCATATTGGAGTCACGTGGGACTTGGGATTGCACAAGATGACGAAGGCTATTTTCTAATAAGTCAGGAGTTCACCACATTGAATAATGTTGTCATAGGTCAAATTATTGATGCATTAAATGATGTTCGTTCAACAAATTTAACTGAGTCCAACGATCTTCAACAGTCAGCACAAAACTGGAGTGACAAAATGGCAAACGAAGATTTTTTTGCTACAAGCAAAAATGGTGACACTGTAGCTGACGATCTTGTTCCCGAGCGCAGTTATGACGATGTTAAAATTCTCATTCTCAAAACTAACCAAGTTTCAGGTGCAATAAGCAATATATTGGACAGCACTGATCTTGAAAATGACGAATGGCAGTACATCGGCCTAGGGTTATCAAATAGCTCCGATGGGTTGTTCTTAATCACTGTGTTATATGGGAGATAAACCGCAACCACAAATCCGTGCCAACTTGCTCAAGTTCCTGCAATTTCAGCTTGCTTAACCAGTCCATATTTTTATCAAAAGCAAATAAGCCTTTGTTAAATCCAGCATGCTGTTGAGGAATTAATACATATAACTCGTCCACCAAGCCAAAATTTGCAAACGCTTTTAAAACCTGTGCACCACCTTCAACAAACACAGAATTTACATCTTCCAACTGACTAAGTAATTCAGTAACAGTTACAGCCTGACAGTAACGACGATTTTCATCTCTATACCAATCCAAATCAACAGACAAACTAGATTCTGCTGATCGGCCCCAGACAACTCTCAGCGGTTGATATTTACCAGCAGTTGCTCCCAAATATGGATTATCAATTAACAACGTGTTTCGTCCAACTAAAATTGCGTCATGTTCTGCACGCAAATTATATACCTTCACCCTTGATTCTTCTGTTGTAAGCTGCACTCGCTCAAGAGGAATAGGAGCTAAGTGACCTTGCATAGTCATTGCAACTTTTAATGTAATCCATGGACGTCCTTCGGTTATTCTTTTTGCAAAACCACGGTTTAGTTGTAGAGCTTCTTTCTCGCAAACACCAGACTCAACTGTGATTCCAGCATCAAGTAACTTTGCTATGCCATTCCCTGCAACTAAAGGGTTAGGATCTTTCATAGCTACAACGACACTTTTAATACCACTATCAATTAAAAAATCCGCACAGGGTGGCTGTTTACCATGATGACTGCAAGGCTCCAGCGTTACATACATTATCTCATCACCAGTTAATGGCGAGTTTAAATTTTTTAGACAGTTAACTTCCGCATGCGGTTGGCCATATTCTTGATGAAAACCTGTTGCAATTATCTCATTATTTTTCACTAAAACAGCACCAACCATTGGATTAGGAGCTACTTTACCACGACCTTGCTCAGCAATTCGTAGTGCCTCACTCATAAAAACTTCATGATTCATTGCTGATCAAACAAATGCCCCAACTTATTTTTTTTCGTCTCTAGATAGCGTATGTTAGCTTGTTTTGCTGGTGTCTGAATCGGAACCCTTTCAACAACTTCCAACCCGTACCCCTCTAACCCAACTAATTTCCTTGGATTATTAGTCATTAAACGCAATTTCTTAATACCCAAATTCGCCAAAATCTGAGCGCCAACACCATAGTGTCTCTGATCAGCTTTAAAACCCAAAATTTGATTTGCCTCTACAGTATCATAACCAGCTTCCTGTAGCTGATATGCTTTCAATTTATTCAACAAACCAATCCCGCGACCTTCTTGACGCATATACAAAAGTACGCCCTTACCTTCACGTTCGATCATTTGTAGCGCAGTTTCTAACTGCGGCTGACAATCACAACGCTGAGAATGAAAAACATCACCAGTTAAACACTCACTGTGAACACGAACCAAAACAGGTTCATCAGCTTCCCATTCTCCTTTTACTACAGCAACATGCTCTTTATTATCGATTTCATTTGTAAAACCAATCATCTTAAATTGACCAAAATCAGTCGGTAATTTTATTTCAGCAACACGTTCAACTAGCTGCTCTGTTGCAAACCGGTATTCAATTAGATCAGCAATCGTAATTACTTTTAAATTATGCTTTTCCGCAAACTCCCAAACCTGACCAGCCCGCATCATTGTTCCATCCTCATTCATTATCTCACAAATCACACCAGCAGGTGTTAAACCGGCCATTTGAGCTAAATCGACAGCCGCCTCAGTATGCCCAGCACGCACTAACACGCCACCATCCTCAGCAATTAAAGGAAAAATATGTCCCGGTTGATTAAAATCTTCCGGCTTAGCTTCTGGATCAAGCAATCTACGAATTGTCATCGCACGTTCAGCAGCTGAAATACCTGTTGTTGTTCCTTTTGCATCAACACTTACAGTAAATTTGCAACCCGTCGCCTCCGTATTTTCACTTACCATCTGCTTTAAAGCCAGTTCACTCGCTCGTTTTTTCGTAATAGGAGCACAAATTAAGCCACGCCCTTCCTTAGCCATAAAATTAACCCATTCATTTGTAATCTTATCGGCAGCCATCAGAAGATCACATTCGTTCTCACGATCTTCATCATCACAAACAATCAGGCAGCGCCCCGCTTTTATTTCCGCAATAGCTTCTGTAATTGAGGCGAACTGCATAAGGGGTGGAGGTTATTTTTGAAAAACTAGATCAGTTTTATCAGGGTCAAATGGATGAGGACGACCTCCAGTTGTACCAAATAACATAGTTGGGGCATCTGAACTAGCACTCAAAGCAGCCACTGCACAAGATATTCGCCGCAGTGGCAAAGGAGCAGGAAGTAGATCTTGTTGATCAGTACGAGGCAATCCATCATCCCCATCAAAACTACCTGATAATTCCTCGGGCAAAGGAGTTTCAGCCAACGGATCAACAAACCACATTGGATCTTCTGGCATTTCACCTAACTCTTCATCATCCGGCAAGATACCTTCAGCTAGTAGTTGTTGCACATTCTCTCCAGTACTCATGACTATTTTATCCGTTGGCCCACTTGGAAATTCATCTTCAGCCAAATCACCATCAGCTATCTCATCATCCACACACTCGCCTGTATTCAAATTCTTCCCTGGTTCAATCATTGCTCCCTATATTAAACTCTAAAGTTTACGAACTGTAAAACTTTTACGTCGCCTAAGTAGTCGGCAACAGTTTGTTCAGGATTTTTCACGAATGGCTGGGTCATTAAAGCAGCTTCGCCACGGAATTTTTTCTCCTTACCAGCTAGGATTCCGGCCATAATTTGTTCAGGTTTGCCCTCTTGTTTAAGCTGATCTGTCCAAATTTCGCGCTCCTTAGCAACCGTTGCATCATCAACTTCTTCCGGAGTTGTGTACTTAGGATTCATAGCAGCAATGTGCAACGCAACATCAACAGCTTGCTCCTCATTACCACCTTCACTTAGAACAACCAAAACACCAATTTTGTTATTTGAGTGGATGTAAGAACCAACAACAGGCCCTTCTACCAAAGCTTTGTCATTTAATTCAATCTTTTCACCAAGCTTGATGCCCAAATCAGTTACTTCAGAACCAAAATCAGCTGCAACACCCTGAGTCAAGATTGTATCAGCAAATTTTTGAGCAGCCGCAACAAAATCTTCACCACGAGCTACAAAATCAGTCTCACAAGCCAACAAAACCATCGCTTTTTTCATAGAATCGCCAGCAACCGCAACAAAACCTTCACCAGTAGTGCGTTCGCTACGTTCAGCCGCCTTAGCTTCACCCTTTTTACGAAGCAGCTCAATCGCTTTATCCATATCTCCACCAACCTCTTCCAAAGCTTTTTTACAAGCAGTAATTGAAATTCCAGTTCGATCACGTAACTCCTTTACTTGTTCAATTGTAACCATAGTATTTTTAGTTTAAGAAATTATTTTTTGCTATTTACTTTTTAAGTGCAGCAGCAAATTCATCGTAATAAAACTCAATCGCTCGGATTGCATCATCATTACCAGGGATCAGGTAATCTACCAAATCAGGATCAGCGTTTGTATCACAAACAGCTACAACAGGTATCCCCAACTTACGAGCTTCTTCAACAGCAATCTTATCCCTTACCAAATCAAGAACCAACATAGCATCTGGTAGTTTACTCATCTTAGAAACACCACCCAAAGCAGTTTGCAGTTTTTCAATTTCACGCTCAAAGCCAACAGCCTCTCGCTTAGTGTAACGATCAAAATCACCATTTTCACGCATCTCCGTCAACTTTTGCAAATGGCGAATTCTACGACTAACAGTATCAAAATTAGTTAACAAACCCGGAATCCATTTAAAAGTAACAAAAGGATTTCCTGTTTGCTCAGCAGTTTTCTGAACAATTGGAGCAGCCTGCTGCTTAGTACTAACGAACAAAACAGTTTTTCCATCACGCGACATCTCTTTTAAGAAATTAATCGCTTCTACAAAGTGGGCAAGAGTCTTATGCAAATCAAAAATATGCACATTATCTCGAACCGCATAAATAAATCGTTTCATTTTAGGGTTCCATTTTTCTTTGGTATGACCAAAGTGAACAGCATGACTAATCATGCGTTTTAGCAGCTCATTAGCTTGCTGCGTAGTTAAGCTAGACATATTCCTTAGGGTTAACATCAATTGTCTTCGTTCTGCCACGTTCCCTCTATCGCCATTCGGCCATAAGCTCGCTTGCAAGGTCTTTTTGAGCTTACTAGAGGCAGGAATAGACAGTCCAACAATCGACTAAAGATTGATAAAACGCCATTACAAGCAGAGGCATTATAGTCAAAAAACTAGCAAAGGCAAGAGGAAAAAGCAGCGGTGTGTCGAGATACAATTCATACCCCCGGGGGTAAATTTTACAATCTCTTTTCAGCAGTTTAGGAGTGTGCTACCTTCAGGTAAGCAATTATCCTTTTCAACATGCCAATTCCAAAAGCCTATGAGGCACAAGATCACGAAGACCGCATTTACAAAATGTGGCTTACCAAAGACTATTTTACCGCCAAAGTCAATCCAAACAAGGAACCATACACAATCAGCATGCCGCCACCAAATGCTACTGGAACGCTGCATCTTGGCCACGCAACAATGTTGGCAATTGAAGATATCATGATTCGCTACCAACGCATGCAAGGCAAAGAGGTTTTGTACTTACCCGGAACTGACCATGCAGCAATTGCAACGCAAAATCGAGTTGAAAAAGATTTGGCAAAACAAGGGATTAAGCGCGAAGATTTAGGTCGAGACAAGTTCCTAGAAGTAGTTAAAGAGTTCGTTGAACAATCAAAAGCAACAATACGGAACCAAGTACGAAAAATGGGGACAAGCTGCGACTGGAGCCGTGAAGGTTACACAATGGACGAGAAATTAACTCACGCCGTCCACACCACTTTTTTACGCATGTTCGAAGATGGCCTAATTTATAGAGGTGATCGAATAGTTAACTGGTGCCCTCGCTGTAGTTCACCATTAGCTGACGATGAAGTAGAGCACAAAGAAGTTGATGCAACATTATATTATTTTCAGTATGGTCCACTTGTTATTGCTACCTCAAGACCAGAAACCAAACTAGGGGACACTGCTGTTGCCGTTAATCCAAACGATACACGCTACCAACACTTAATTGGCCAAGACCTAAAAATCAACTTTGGCGATCATCAAATTGAAGTCAAAGTAATTGCCGATGAGTCAATCGATCCGGAATTTGGTTCAGGTGCATTAGGCGTTACCCCTGCCCACAGTCTTTCAGACTATGAACTTGCCGAAAAGTACAACATACCTAAACTGCAAGTTATTAACGAAGCGGGGCTTATGACTGAGGTTGCCGGTAAATATGCTGGTCAAACTGTATTAGAAGCTCGCAAGAATTTTGCCCAAGAACTACGAGACCTAGGATTAATGGTTAAGGAAGAGCCTTATCGCCAAAATCTAACAGTATGCTACAGATGCGACTCTACAATTGAACCACTTATATCCAAGCAATGGTTCGTTGATGTAAACAAGCAAGTTATTGACTGGAAAGGGCAAAAAATGTCATTGAAAGAAGTAGCATTAAGTGTAGTTCGCGAAGGTGATGTAAAAATCGTACCAGACCGCTTTAACAAAACATACTTTCATTGGATCGAAAACTTACGAGACTGGTGCATAAGCCGGCAAATTTGGTGGGGTCATCAAATTCCAGTTTGGTACAAAGGATCAGAAACAAAAGCCAGCATTGAGTCACCGGGCGAAGGATGGATACAAGATCCTGATACGTTAGATACCTGGTTCTCCTCAGGTTTATGGACATTTTCAACCTTAGGATGGCCCGAAGAAACCGCTGAACTAAAATATTTCCACCCAACAGCTGTACTTGAAACTGGTTACGACATCCTATTTTTCTGGGTTGCCCGCATGATACTATTAACAACTTACGCAGTTGGCGAAGTTCCATTTAAAGAAGTGTATCTACACGGATTAGTACGCGACAAACAAGGTCGCAAAATGAGTAAATCACTCGGCAACGGGATTGACCCATTGGACATGATCGCAAAATATGGAACTGACGCTGTTCGCCTAAGTCTAATTATGGGCTCAACACCCGGCAACGATATACGACTTTACGAAGAAAAAATCGCCGGTTATCGCAACTTTGTAAACAAAATCTGGAATTCGTCACGTTTCTTGCTAATGATCTGCCAAGAATGTGAAGGCATCGATCACTCACAACCAAATAATTTTCCAGTAAAAACACTAGCCGACAAATGGATTGTAAGCCGATTACATCAAACAGTAGTAGAAACTACCGAAGCACTAAACAAACATCTATACTCTGAAGCTGGCACAAAAGTTTATGAATTTTTCTGGAATGAATTTTGCGATTGGTATCTAGAAATGTCCAAAGGGGAAGATCAGAATCCGCAAGTTTTAGTAGCTGTTTTGCAAAACGTGCTCAAAATGCTACATCCATATACCCCATTTGTAACAGAAGTATTGTGGGAAAAATTAGGCACCGGCACAGACTTAATTGTTGAAAGTTGGCCAAAAGCCGCAAACATTCCTTACGATATGCAAGCTTGCCAAGAAATGGGCAAAATTATTGATACAATTGGAAAGATCCGTAGTTTACGATCTCAATTAAAAATCGATCCAGTACGCAAATTAGAAGCGATCATTTACACAAAAAACGATAACAGCGAACTTTTTGAAGCAAATCGCAACAACCTAATCAAGCTAGCCCGTTTAGAAAGTTTAACAATTGCAGCCAACGGCGAAAAACTAAAAGAAGCCGCCCATGCTGTACTAGAAGGAGGTATTGAAATTTTTATACCATTAAGCGGAATAATTGATATAGCAAGCGAACTAACTAAAACTGAAAAAGAGATCGTTACCAATACACAAGAAATTCAGCAGCTAAAATCAAAACTTTCCAACGAAGGATTTCGCACTAAAGCTGCACCAGAAATAGTTGCAAAAGAAGAAGCTCGACTAGTTGATTTAGAAAAACTTCTAGTAGAGTTGCAAGAACGAAAGATACAGCTACAATAAGTATAGGAAAGGTATAGGAAAACAAAAATATAAATGTTAGAAAATCTCAAAAACTTAATTGCCAACGGTAAGCTTAAAGAAGCTTACTTTTTGGCAGTAGAATTAAATCGGCAAAATCCAAACAACAAAGAACTTGCTGGTCTTCTACAAGAGCTAACAACATCATTAACAGCTCAAAACGAAAACAACTTGGATCTGCAAATAAGCAAAGTAGAAACACTAAAGCAACAAGGCAATTTTGCCGAAGCACTGAAATTAACGCTTAATTTAATTAGCTTTGCCCCTTCAGACAAACGATTAAATAGCATGCTTAATGATCTCAAAGAAATCATCGAATCTCAACACAGCAAAAACATTGAACAAGCCAAACTCGAAGCAAAACAGCTAGTTGCTAGTGGAAAATTAACTGAAGCATTACAAATTATTGATAGCAATGGTTTACAAGCTGACCCAATTCGAATTTCACTAGTTAATAGTTATATTGAACAAAAGTTAGAGTCAAATTCAGCTCAAATAAAAATCCTACCACCAATACAGGTGCTAAAATTCTTGCAAAATCTTCAATCATTAAACAATCAACATCCAAAAGTAAATGAACTAATAAAAGAACAAGTCGCACGAGAAAAAAAACACCGCTTGATTCAGATAAAAGAATCAATTAGACAACTAAAATTTCAAATAAAAGTCCTATACCATCAGGGCAAATTTCAAAAATCTATACAAGCTTGTAACCAACTATTAAAGCTTGATTCAAACTGCTGGCTAGCAAAACGCTACTTATCAAAAAACAGCCGAGCAATAGAAGTGAGTAACCACAAAATAGCTTATAGTAAATTAAAAATGGTACAATAAATTTACCCCCGGGGGTAAATTTATTAGCATTTCATACATCAAGACGTTGTCAAAATAATTAAAGAGAAAAAACATGGGTGAGCTTGAACTCACCTCGTTTTTATGCTAATCTTCATTTTACCATTAGATTTAACCAATACAGAGATGATCAACAGCATACACAAGCAGTTCGTAAAACTAGGACTTTCTCGAAACAAACTAACTTACGAATTACTTAGTTTACTTCCAGAAATATACACAAGAGGTATATTCCGTAAATATGCAAAAACCATTGAAGAATATGGTGGCAAATACGGCGGTGGATTAAGCAAAAGAGTAATTAGAAAAACAATAAATCTAGAATGTTACTTACAAAACAAACCATTACTCAAAGCCGCTGTAAAAGATTTAGGTGTACACAAAATTGACCTAATAGCCAGAGTTGCCACAAAAGAAACAGAACAATATTGGCTGGATAAAGCTAAAAACATGAGCAAGGCCGCCCTAGAACTAGCAGTAAAAGAGTATAAAACTGGAAAAGTTGGACAAACCCTACGCTTAAAACTCAATTCTCAAACTACAAAACTCTTTCTAAAACTAAAAAGTGAACTTCCAAAAAATCTAAGTAACGAAGAAGCATTAAAAAAATTACTTACAGAACTTGAAACACTAAAAAATACTAAAAATTTACCCCCGAGAGTAAGAAAATTAAAAAAAGTAAAAGAAATAAATAGACACATACCAGCAGCAATTAAACAAAGCCTAGGCAAAATGTGCATTTACAAAGATTGCAATCGTTTAGCCAATGTATATCACCATAGATTAAGATTTAGTGAGCAGAAAAATCACGAATCAATTGTACCACTATGCACGCAGCATCACGAATTTGCTCACAATGGAATGATAAAAAACGAACCACAAAACCCAAACAAATGGGAATTACAAATTAATGGGCAATTAAAAACGGCTGACAAACTATATAGACACTACCGCCACAAAAGCGCTGATCGGTCTTGCCCGACGCCAACAGTAGTGATTGGCACGCCAAGTTGTCTTTCAACAAACTCTACGTAAGCCTTAGCAGCATTCGGCAAATCATCGTAATTCTTAATACTACTAATATCACCAAATCCTACAAATGTTTCATAAACAGGTTCACACTCTGCCAAAACATTCAAATCATTAGGCATAAACTCAAAAATTTGATCGCCCCGTTTGTATGCTGTACACACTTTTAATTCGTCCAAACCACTCAAAACATCCAACTTACTAAAGTTAATTTCAGTCAGCGAATTAAGCCAAACACTCTTTCTCATCATGACCAAATCTAACCAACCGCAACGTCGTGGCCTTCCAGTAGTTGAACCAAACTCATACCCTTGCTGACGAATTTGTTCACCAAGTGCATTATCCAACTCAGTAACAAAAGGTCCAGCACCAACTCTAGTTGTATATGCTTTAACAGTACCAATAACGCTATCAATATATTTTAACCCGATACCAGTTCCTGTAACAATGCCACCAACCGTTGGGTTCGAAGATGTAACAAATGGATAAGTACCATGGTCAACATCGATAAAGCATCCATTCGCACCTTCCACTAAAATCTTTTCACCCTTTGCATATGCATCTGCAAGTAAGCCTACAGTATCAACAATATAACCACTAATACTATTCAATAATTCCTCAGAGTACAACTTAACTTCATCATCAACATTTACTTCCAAATTGAACGATTTCTTATGCTTCTCAACATTATTAGCAAGTTTTTCTCTTAAAACTTCAGGATGCAGCAAGTCCATAACTCTAATACCCATCCGTGCAATCTTATCTGTATAACATGGGCCAATACCACGCTTAGTAGTACCAACCTTATTTTCGCCTTTGTCAGATTCTTGTTGCTCATCAATTTGCATATGGTAGTCAAAAACCACGTGAGCTTGTTCAGAAATAAACAAACGTCCTTCAACAGAAATACCAGCAGCATTTAATTTCTCAACTTCTTTAAGTAAAGTTGGTATATGAACAACACAGCCATTACCAATAACACAAATTGTGTGTTCATGCAAAATGCCTGATGGTAGTAAATGGAAAACAAACTTTCTATCTCCAACTTTAATAGTATGTCCAGCGTTTGCACCACCTGTTGCCCTTACAATATATTTATATTCAGCCGCTAAAATGTCTGTAAGCTTACCTTTTCCTTCATCTCCCCATTGCGCACCCAATACCGTTACTATTTGGCCTAATTTGTCCATAAAATTTAATCAAAATTACGCGCCAATCCTAAAGCGTATTGCATCAAAAAGCAATTTAAGTTAGTCTCCTGACCGTAAATAATCTACAATAATGGCTTACATTACTAATGAAATCCTTAAACAGCAACTAGCCTTTACACTTTCCGAGACTGACTTTGATCAACTAGGAGTAAAATATACTGGTAAAATACGAGATAACTACACTAATGGAGACCAGCGCATTTTAGTTGTAACTGACAAATTATCAGCATTTGATCGGATTATCACTACTATACCTTTTAAAGGGCAAGTGCTAAACCAAATGGCTCTTTTCTGGTTTGACCTTACAAAAGACATCTGCCCAAACCATCTAATTTCCAGCCCAGATCCAAACTGCGTAATTGCTAAACAATGCGAACCAATTCCAGTAGAAATGGTTGTTCGTGGCTATATCACAGGTTCAACTGGCACCTCAATTTGGCACAACTACAATCTTGGAAGTCGCAATTTTTGTGGGAATGAGCTCCCAGATGGCTTAAGAAAAAATCAAAAACTAGAGCAGCCCATTATTACTCCTTCGACAAAAGCTGAAAAAGGTGATCATGACGAGTCCGTTTCCAAAGAAGAACTAATCAAAAGGGGCGCTGTTACCGAAGAAGACTTCAATGATATGGCCAAAAAAGCACTAGCTCTATATAACAAGGGTGTTGAACATTGTGCTAAACATGGAATAATTTTTGTAGATACAAAATATGAGTTCGGTCGAGCACCTAACGGTGAAATTATACTAATTGACGAAATCCATACACCTGACTCGTCAAGATTCTGGCTTGCAAACAACTATCTAGAGCGTTTTGAGCAAAATGAAGAACCAGACAACATTAATAAAGAATTTTTGCGACTCTGGTTAGCAAACCAAGGATACACTGGCGAAGGTCCAATCCCGCACATTCCCGATGAAATAAGAATAGAAACTGCTCAAAAATATCCTGAAATATTTGCTCAAATTTATAAAGTAAATTTTGATAAAGGGTATTTTGTGCAAGAAAAATTAGATGAAAAATC
>CAYLRB010000018.1:0-23429 GCA_964386265.1 uncultured Candidatus Peribacteria bacterium
TTGCAAAATTCAAGTTTTTTCATTAAGCTTGGAATCCAAGTTGATCGTTACTTATGTCTCGTTTAGAACAGTTGAATATCAAGCGGTTGAGCTGGGTTTTGCTCCTCTGTTTTGCTGTTTTTGGCATGTTCGCACTGAAAATGTTTTACATGCAGGTCATTAGACATGGCTATTATGAGAACTTGGCGCAAGAGGGTAGGCAGGGATACCGAGAGTTGGACGCACGAAGAGGGCAAATTTTTGCTAAAGATTCACATTCAGGACAATATTTTGTTTTGGCGACAAATGTAACGTTGCCGACGATTTTTATCGACCCTTATTTAACACAAGATCCTCGTTTGGTTGCTGATAAACTTGCACCACTTCTTTTTGATGAAAAATTTGAACTAGAAGAGCAGGAGAAAAATTTAAAACTGCAAAGGGCTGAACTACCAGAAGGGATAACAGAAGAAGAGGCATTGGCAATTTTAAAACCTAAATCCGCAAAGGAGTTAAAAGAAGAGTTTGAACTTGAACTTTACGAACAGGTTAGTAACAAAATTAGAGATCAAATAATACTTTTGCAAGATCCAGAACCGGATATTAGACGTAGTATTAAGGAATTAGGTTTGCCAGGTATAGAGGTTGCAAAAAATCAAATTTTGGCTTACCCAAGGAGGATTAATAACAGAGAAGAGACAGCCACAAAATTGGCTGGGTTGGTCGAAATACCTGTCGAGAGGCTTGTTGCTGTTTTGGAGGGGAAAAATCGATATACAATTCTTAAAAGAAGATTAAATCCAGATATTGCAGATAAAATTGAAGTCTTGAAGAAAAAATATAAGGAGGAGTTCAAGGGTGTAGGCTTAGAAAACAAAACTTATAGATATTACCCAGAAGGCAGTTTAGCGGCTCAAGTATTAGGTTTTACAAGTTCAGCCGGTGAAGGGCTTTACGGTTTGGAGGCGGCATTTAATGAAGATTTAAAAGGTGATCCAGGTGTTTTTAAAGCACAACTTGATGGTACTGGTAAGCAAATTACTGTTGGTGATGACGTAATTATTCAGTCAGCTGTTGATGGTGTTAATCTTTATTTAACAATTGATAGAGCAATTCAAAGAAAAGTTGAAGAGGTATTGAAAAAATATGTTGAGGGAACTTTGGCTGATCAAGGGCAAGTTATTGTTGTCCGGCCACAAACGGGAGAGATTTTGGCTATGGCACATTATCCTACATTTGATCCAAATAGTTTTTGGGAGGCTTTGGAAACTGAGCCAATTGAAATATCTGAAGAAGATGAGTCAAACATAGTAAAAAAACAGTACGGGGAAATTACGGAAACATATTTAGTTCAAAATGAACTTACTGGTCAGAAGCTGCAACTTTTCCCTAAAGAAGATTTGGAAACAGGAGAGACTTTATACGAGAGATTCTCTAATGTGTTTGGTTCCGCGGTTTATTTAAACCGAGCTGTAAGTGATATTTATGAGCCGGGGTCAGTTTTCAAAGCAATAACGATGTCTATTGCTTTGGATGCTTCTAGTGTTACCGCTAACACTACAGTTAACGACTTTTCGGCAATTAAAGTTGATACGTTTACTATCGACAACGCGCTTGGCAAGCATTATGGACGAATAAATATGACACAAGTTTTAGAAACTTCTAATAACATTGGGATGGCATTTGTTGCTAGGGAAATTGGACGAACATTGTTTTATTCTTATATGAAAGATTTTGGTTTAACACGTTTAACGGGAATTGAATTTAATGGTGAAGGAATTAGTCAGATTGAAAAACCAAGTAGTTGGGCAGAATCAGAGTTGATAACTCACGCTTTTGGTCAAGGTATTGCAATTACGCCATTACAGATGGTTACAGCATTTTCTGTTTTGGCAAACGATGGTGTTTTAATGCAACCGCACATTATTGCTCAAAAAGTTGAAAGCGGTAAGCTTAAAGAAACAAAGCCGTATGCTGTTCGCCAAGTTATAGCACGTGATACTGCTGAAACAATTAAAGCTATGTTGTTGAGTGTGGTTGATCGCGGCCAAGCCAAAAAAGTTCAGATACCTGGCTATACAATTGCAGGTAAAACAGGTACGTCGCAAACTTATTTGAACGGACAGCCATTAGAGGGTGCTGGTACAACGATTGCAACATTTGCTGGTTTTGCACCTGTAGATGATCCGGCATTTGTTATTCTGGTTAAAATTGATAAACCAAGAACATCTCCTTGGGCTGATCAGACGGCATCACCTGCGTTTAGGGAGATTGCGGAGTATTTGTTGGATTATTTTTCTGTACCTCCCGATCGCTAGCTAAAATCTCTATCTGCTCAGCCTGCGGCTTCAACGGTATTCGATTTTAGCTAGCGATCGGGATTGTGAGGGCACTATCTTCTCAGCCTGCGGCTTATTGATGATCTTGTCATTTGATAGGTGGTATTTTAATATCGGATATATTTGTTTTGTGATTTTATGGAAAATCCGATTATTGATGTTGCTGTAGCAGTTATTGTAGATAATGATTTGGTTGTTGTTGCGGAAAGACCTGCGGGGTCAGCTACGGAAGGGTTTTGGGAGTTTCCAGGCGGTAAGCGTGAAGCTGGCGAATCTCTAGATGGCGCTTTGAAAAGAGAAGTTTATGAGGAAACTGGTTTAAGAATAGAGCCTTTGAAATTATTAGAGATGAAAGTGATTGATTCGATTGGCTTACCTGATCGTAAATTAAAATTGCACTTTTGGTTATGTGAGACATCTAATAAAGAAGAATTAAGCTCAAAAGAGAACCAAAATTGTTGTTGGTTGCCTGTGAAAAAACTGAGAGATTTGAAGATGTTGCATTCAAATGCAGATGTTGTAAATTGGTTGGTGGATAGCTTGGAATAATTGGAATTTTTATGCAAAGTTCTTAATTGGCTGCGGCAAACAGATTAATGTCTAGGGTGAAGTTGTTGTTTTAGGCTTGTGTTCAAAGGGATTTTTGCTTACTATACAGGCGTAAAGAGCCATGGTGTCAATGGTAGCACAGAGGTCTCCAAAACCTTTAGTTCGGGTTCGAATCCTGATGGCTCTGCCATTTTGTTGTTTTAGAATTTTTTACCTACTCGTCGTTTTACTCCTCAACGGTTTCAAAAATTCTAAAACAACAAAATGTTATGGAGTGCATCCAGAACAGGGCTATGCGCTAATAGAATTTTTTTTGAATCGCAAATTTCGCGCTTTCGCGCGAATGCTGCTTGGTTATTTTAACAAAAAAGGGGAAGGTGCACATGCCTTCCCCTTTTTATAATGTATGCTAATTAATTAGCGAGGTTTGCGATCTTCAGCTACGTTTACAAAAATTTTGCGTCCGTCTAATTCTTGTTCATTCATACCAGCGATAGCTGCATCAGCAGCTTCTTGGTCTACCATAGTAACAAAACCGAAACCACGTGAACGACCACTGTCGCGGTCTGTGATTACTTTTGCTTCGATAACTTCACCGAAAGCTGCGAAAGCTTCAGCTAGTGAAGCATCAGTTGTGCCCCAAGCGAGACTACCAACGAATAATTTAACTCCCATATTTGCATTGTTATTGATAAGGGGATGTACTTGCCGAGCGTCCCTTATCAAATTGTGCATTTTGATTTACCGAGAACACCTTACGTACCCTGTTATTATACGAATTTTTACTAGTAAGGCAATAGAAGTTAGTATTCATAGATTATTATGTTTGGTTACTCATTGTGTTCTTGGGCTGAATTTGTAAAATGTTAGTGTTTGTTCTTATCTTTTAAATTAAAAATTATGATGTATTCAAGGTTGCAGAAATATGGAGCTGAGTTAATTGGTACGTTTTCTTTAGTATTTGCTGTCTCGATGTCTATTGCGGCGCCTTTACCTGTTCCAACGCCTGTTGTTGCTGGTTTGACGGTTGGTATTTTTGTTTATACTTTTGGATCAATTTGTGGAACTGTTTTAAATCCAGCGGTTACTATTGCATTGGTGGCTGCAAGAAAATTAGATTTTGTTGATGCACTTGGCTACATTTTAGTTCAATTTATTGGTGCATTTTTGGCGATGAACGTGGTGAAGTTTTTGATGGGAAGTGGAGTAGTTGTTGCAGGTCAAGCTTCTGCATCGGTTGTTATTGCTGAGGCAATTGGAGCATTTATTTTGATGACAGGTATTTCAGCGGTGATTTTTGATCGTGTTAAGCCTGCTGCTAGCGGTTTGACAATCGGAGGCTCATTATTGCTAGGTGTTTTAATGGCTGCTGGTGCATCTAATGGGATTTTGAATCCTGCAGTTGCTTTTGGTCTTGGCTCATTTAACTGGGCATATGTTGTTGGTCCAGTTCTTGGCACTTTGTGTGGTGTTGGGGTTTACAAAGTTCTTTTGGCTGATTGCGCAGGTAAGGGTAAGCGAAAATAGTTTGTACCAAGTTTAAAATATGAATTGGAAGGCTTTTATTACCGCTGCCTGGCACGATTTTAGAGCCTTGCCTTATGGCGCTTTTGCTTCTCAATTGGCGTTGAAGTTTATTTTGGCATTTTTCCCTGCAGTGTTAATTTTTTTAACCTTGGTGGGAGCTTGGATTGATTCAGATAGGATTGTTTCGGAATTTGTCACTGTGTTTGCTGACGTTGTGCCACCAACAGTTTTAGAATTTCTTACTGATAGTTTAAGGACGATCTTGCCTGATGCAAATTTTTCAATTTCAAGTCTTGCATTTGTTTTATTGATTTATACTCTGACAAGTTTAATACGTGATTTGATTAGAACGCTGAATGTTGTTTTTGGAGCAAAAGAGACTCGTAAATTTCTGGAGCTTGTTGTTTTGAGCTTGTTGACGATTTTGATTGGTGCACTATTGTTTGTTTTGGTTTTGCAGACACTTTTTTTAACTGATGAGCTTATTGAGCTGTTTAAAAGGTTTGATATTATGAATTTTGAGACATTTGAACTTTGGTGGAGATGGCCTCTGGTAGCTTTGATTTTGTTTGTTGTGGTTTGGAGTTCTTATGTTTTTTTACCTAATTTAAATAAACGTTTTTATAAAAAGAACATTCCTGGAGCTTTGTTTTTTACATTTAGTTGGTTTGTTTTAAGTTTCTTGTTTAATAATTTTTTGGGCAGTATTGTTGAATACAACAGTACTTATGGTGTTTTGGGGACGATTATTTTTGTTTTATTTTACTTAGAGCTTAATGCGTATTTGTATATTGTTGGTGGGGTGTTGAATGCTCGCTATATAAATGAAACTTATAAAGGGAATATATTAAGTAAACTATGTAACTGGTTTAAAAGTATATTTAGGTAGTTTGTAAATCGTATTTGCGGCCTGTTTGTTGATAGTTTTAGCTCTATTTGATACGGTTTTCTTTGTAAAATTTTAATTAAGTTTCTATGAAAAAGAATTTTAGGTTTAGACCGTTTTTTGTAAATTTAATAACCTTGGTGCTTTGCTCTGTTTTGCTTGTTTCTCCACAGGCAGTTGGTGCTGTTTGTATTAGTGAAGGGTTTGACGTGATCACTGTTGATCCTGCCCAAGAAGGTGCGTGGACGGTCGTTCCTGGTGATTTTAACGGTGATGGATTTACAGATTTGGCTGCGGGCGTATCTGGCTTGGATAAGGGAGTAGTAGTTTATTTAAATGATGGAGAAGGTGGACATTCAAAAACTGATTACTTGGAAGGAAATTCAACGCGCTCTTTAGAAGTGTTTGATTTTGATGGTGATGAAGATTTAGATATGGTATCTGCAGGTTATGACAGTTCAGGGATTTTTGTTTTAATTAATGACGGAGAAGGTGTTTTTAGTACATTGAGAGTTGATAGTCCGATGCCTGGTTTTGGTTTTGTGGCTGCTGAAGCGGTTAAGCCAGTAGATTTAGATGGTGATATGGATATAGATTTTTTGGCGGTATCAGCATTTGATAAGGTTTCTTGGTATGAGAATGTTGGTGAGGGCGATTTTTCTCAAAGTGTAATTACTACTGATTTTTTCGGTCCAACGGATATAGCCGCTTATGATTTTGATGACGATGGGGATATGGATTTTGTGGCAACAGCTAATATTTTTGGTGGTCCAGAAGCAGGTGTTGGTCTTTGGTTAAATGATGGCAGCGAACTGTTTAGTTATACACAATTGGATGGAACACTAAGTGATTCAGTATTTATTGAAGATATTAATGGTGATAGTAATGTAGATGTAGTTGCAGCAGCTGGGAGCTTTGGTGCTAACACAATTAAATACTATTTAGGTGATGGGGAGGGAAGTTTTGGAGCTCCTACGACTATTGTTCCAGCAGATGGAGCTGTTAATCCTAATGATGTTGCAGTTGGTGACTTTGAAGGCGATGGTGATATGGATATTGTGGCCAGCGCTGCTTCAGGTATTGGTATTTTTGCAAACGGTGGTGAGCTGAATTTTTCTGAAAGCGCACCACGAATTGGAACTCTTATTCCAGATATGCAAATTGGATTTTATGAAGATGATGAAGGTTTAGATCTTTTTTTTGCTGATAATACTTTGGGGTTAGTTATGGTTGCTAATCAGACTTGTATGGATGCAACAGCGCCTGAAATTGAAACATTGTCACCTGCTGACGATGCTGTTGATGTGGCAGAGGATACTGATTTGATTATTACTTTTGATGAGAATATCGAATTTGGAGCTGGTACAATCTCTGTTTATGCTACTGAAGGTGATTTGCTGTTTGAAAGTGTTGATGTTGAGACAGAAGATGATCAGATTGCAACTGATGGAGGTGAGGTGATTATAGATTTAGATGAGACACTTGATTCTTCGACTGCCTATTATGTTCAAATTGACGAAGGTGCATTTGTAGATGAAGCTGCCAACGATTTTGCTGGTATTGATGATGAAACAACTTGGAATTTTACAACAGGTGACAGTGTTGCCCCAACAGTGGAAACTTTATCGCCGATTGATAATGCTGGTGATGTTGCTATAGATACGGATTTGTTAATTACTTTTGATGAAGTTGTGGAAGTTGGTGACGGTAATGTGACTGTTTATGCGGGGATTGATACGCTTGTTGAAGCTGTTGATGTTACTTCGTTACAGGTTACTGGTGATGGAACAGATACGATTACAATAACACTAACTGATGACTTAGATTACGAAACTGCGTATTATGTGTTGATTAATGAAGGAGCTTTTGTTGATGAAGCAGATAATGATTTTGGTGGGATATTTGATCCTGAAGTGTGGTCATTTACGACAGTTGCAGATGAAGAGGAAAATAACGCAAGCGGTGGCGGAGGTAGTAGCTCAAAAAGATCTAATACAAAAAAAGCTGATGATAGAACTAATGAAAGCGAAGCGAACAATGAATCTGGATCTGAAGATAGTCAAGAATCAGACTCAGAGCCGACTATTACTAGAGATGTAGTAATTCTTGATGAGGCTGTTAAAAAAGTACAAACTAAAGTTGTTGAGCTTGACGAGCCTACCGAAGAAGAAAAACAAAATCTACCGTTCGAAGATGTAAAAGACCATTGGGCTGTTGATGTTATTACTAAGTTGCACAAGGCAGGTATCGTGAGTGGTTCAGCGGAAGGAGCAATGGAGCCAGATAGAAATATTTACCGCGCTGAAATTTTAAAAGTTGCGTTTGAGGTTTTTGGTATCGAAGTAGATGAGGTTGAGGAAGGTCAAAAATGGTATGAAAATTATGTTAAAAAGGCTGAAGAATTGCGTATTATGACAAAAGGCGAACCAGAGCGTGAAGTGACTAGAGCTGAAGCTTTACAGATCATTCTAAGGTCTGCAGCTGTAATTGTAACCGAGTCGGATAAGTCTAGATTTAGAGATTTATCTCCAACTGATTGGTATGTTGGATTGGTGAATTTTGCTGCTGAAATGGGCGTAATTGAGGGATATGAAGATAAATCTTTTAGACCAAATCAGCCAATTACAAGGGCAGAGGCATTTGCAATTGCAGTTAGAGTTTATGAATTCTTTAAAAAGTAAAAAAATAGAGCGAGCAAAGGTAAGTGTAAGATGTAGATTGCAAGAGAGTGTTTGCTTATAAACTCTGTAGTTTGAAAAAATTTGTTGGAAGTGCGTGTACCTGTACGTAGACCACTGTACAGGTAGCGCCCAACCAGTAAGCCGAGGCAAACGTATGGCAACCACTGGCTTAGGCTAAAGTAGTCGAGGCTAGTTGGTGGACTTATGCCTGAAATTAAACAAATATAGTTTTCTGATGTGCAGCCTGTTAGTTGATTTAGGGATGGATTGAGTTGGGTTATTGTAATTGCGGTTAGTCCAGTTAATGCCAAGGTTAAGTAGCTAAAATTGATTAACGGCACAAATAGAAGAGTTACGGCTATAAAGTGTAATATACCGAATTGAATATATGCTTCGGGTATATAAATGGCGCTAAATATTGTAATTAGTAGTGCTGCTGCTCCGATTTTTAGACTGCGATTGCTAAAATGATGTAAGTTTGATTTTAAATCGCGATTCTGCATGCTCAAATGGCTGTTTATTCCTACAAGGATTACAAAACTTGTGCGTGCAAAATGACCAATTAATTCATAAAAAAAGTTGTCGGTGGGAGGAGTGCTAATTACTTCGAACTGTGCTGCAAAGAAAAAACTATGGTAATAAACCATACCGAGAACTGCTAATGTTTTTAAGATATCAAGTTCAGGATATCTTGGTTTGGCTTTGGATTTTTTGTTTAAGCTCATTATTGAGAAATATTTTTTATAAAATAGACTAATTTCTCTTTACTTGTTAGTCAATTTTTGTTAAGTTGCGCGGGCTAATATTAAAGATTTGACTATGGCGATAGGAAAAAATGTCTTTGCAAACCTTTTCTGCTCTGTAACGGGTGGTCTAATTAAAACAATTTACTTCAACAAATCAAAATTCTCAGTTAAGAAATTTGAAGGAATGATGAAGTTTAGTAAATATGCTAGAAAAAGAGTTCCAGTAGTTTGCAAAATAGCTAAAAAAGGTAACTAGTTAACTGTTAAATTTAAAAGGCGGCTGGAAAATTCTAGTCGCCTTTTTGGTGTTAATGAATTATATGTTATAAATTTGTCGTGCTGTTGTTATAAATGACAACAGATAATTACAGTTGGGGACTTGTTTTTTTGTAAAAAAAAATTTAACTTTTCGAAATACTGCTTTTGCTAGGGTCAAGATACTTACATTTTAACCCCATAGCAGTATGGAAAAATTAGAAGCCCAACGCATGAGCAAATTGGAGCCAAAACTTCTGGCAGAATGGTTGGAGCGTTCGGTACACGAATCGCTTAAGTATTATCGTACGCCCGAATTAGTCGGTCGCTTGACTCGATTTGTGGAAAAAATGTTTCGAGATTGTGAACTATCGGATACGAATTTGTCGGAATTGAAGAATATAATGTCTGAATGCGATATACGTAGTTTGGCTGATTATTGGCGTATATTAAAAAAGCCTAATGGTGTAGAAGATGCTTTCAATAATTTGTCCGCTTCGGAGTTAGGTTTGGCAAGATATGAGGCGCTTAAAAGTAATGGCGAGTCGAAAGTTTGTTTAGAAGTGGAGACGGTGACGGAGCTTTTTGATGATAATTTGCCGGTTGATTCTCAATTAATAAATCTTAATAAATATGGTGACTTAGCTGTAGCGAAAGAATTGCAAGAATTTTTAACAAAAATTGAAGGTAATTTTACACAGTTTTATAAGGCGCAATTTGATTTGCCGGGAATAAATTCTTTAGTGAGAAGAGGTCTGGTTAAAGATTTATACTTGGAGAGTGGAACAAGGCTTGTTATTAAAAGAGACAATCCTGACAAGGCTAATCGATTTAGAACAGAGCAAGAAAATATTGCAGTTCTATCCGAAAAGCTTGAATTAAAGAGGGCTTTTGACTGTAGAGAAATTGATAAGTTGTCTGATGGGCGTAGACTTGATATCCAACTGGTTAGGCCGATCGCCGTTTTATCTGATAAGCAGAACAAAGTTTTTTACTCATTTATGCCTTTTTATGAAGGGCAAACTCTGGAAGAGGTTTTGAGAAGCTTAAAAGATGATGAACAAGAGCCATACTTGGAAGCAGTGAATAAACTTTTGGAATTTTTGTATAGTCAAGGTGTTGAATGGGGAGATTTTGCGCCAAGAAATATTTTAGTTAGTAAAAGTAATGAAAGCGAACTGCTGCTTACGATTTTGGATTTTGAAAAGACTAGATTAATGGATAGTCCTATGAGTTTTGAAGAAAAAGTTGAACACTGTCGCGGCCCAATGTGTGTAGAAGAGTTTGGTGCTCTTTGTGATTTAAAAAAGCTAAAATCAACTTTCGACCCATATTTTAATCCAGATTCGTGGGATACAGAAACTACTGATCCTGTGCCATTCAAAAAGCCAAAGCGTGAGCTGAAAGCAATATTTGAAGCACGTAAATTGAGTAATCCTAATTTAGGTGACTACAATAGATTGGAAAAAGATGTACTAGGCGTGCGTTTGCCTGTGGAGTTGGAAAATGGTGAGCGCCTATATCCTTTGGAAGCTAATTTTAAGATTGATCACTATTTTGGACCTGATTATGACAGAAAATTAACGGAAATTTTCTTATATGCTAATAGTGAGGGTAATTTGGATAAAGTTATTGAATTGGTTAATCGAGGTAATAGAATTGTTGATGACCAAATGTTTTTAGTTGATTTGCAAAAACTTTTTCCGCGGAGTGCACCCCAGATTTTTGCTGATGATAGGCAAGAAAAGGGTTTGCTGCTAAGCTTAGTTGATGATTTGGAAAAAGCTAGAATTGATGGGGTCGCTTTTGAGCCTGTTATTGAACGATATAAAAGGGCTTTTGAGTTATATGATAAGCTTAAGATCAATGGTGAAAATATTGAAGGATTAGAAATTGCAAATTTTATTGCTGCAGATGCTAGAACTAGAGTTAGAAATTTTTTGGGATCAACAAAGTTGGCAGTTGATTTTGTTTTAGGTGGTGGATTTGCGAGGGGTGAAGCTACTTGGAGATCCGATGCTGATTTATTACCAATTGGTAATGACTTAAGTTGTTTGCCGGAATTTTGTAGAGATTTTATGCAATCTACTGGCTTGGAAGTCGAGCTGTATCCTTTAAGTACGTTAGCATACTTGCAAAATAATTTCCGTAAATATCCTCATTTATTTTTAGATTTAGTTGATTTTGATTTTTCAACTTTGGCTAATAAACAATTAGCCGAAATGTTGGTAATTTGGAGAGACCAGTTATTGCAAGATACTGAGTTTGTAGCTTCTGCACTGAATTTTAGAATTTTGGCTAATCAAACTAAGCGTGTGAATATAGGAAAGGTTGAAGAGTTGCAGGTGAAGGATTTAAAAGTGATTTTGCGAGATACGCAGTTTCTACAATTTTTGTTTGAGTCGGGTTTTATAGATTTAGGAAATGATGATGCTGTAGTTTTTTCTGGTCTTAGGAGTGATTTACTTAAAGTAAAAGCGTTTCGGGAACTTGTTCCAACTGGTAAGTTCTCGCTGAAAATTGATGCTGAAAATTTGCAGTCTAATTTGGCAAAATTTTATGAGGTTTTTGATGAGTATAGTTGCGGGTTTATAGTTGAAAATTTAAGCAGTCGTCAGTTGAAAATTATGAATGCGGAACTTGATGAGATAAATGAAGTTGTAGGTTGTTTAGATAACTGTGATAGTTGCGAGTTGCTTATATTAAAGGGGAAGAAAAACTTGCCAATGGAAATAAAGCAACGACTTGATCAGCTAATTCAAGGAGGAGACTGGTTGGCAGATTTGCGTGACTAGTCGAGTTTTCGGTGTGAAAAATATTATTTTTTAACTTTGTTAAAGATGTCTTTAGAAGTATCTAAAATTGCAGAAGAGCTTGCTGAACGTTATGCGCCTGAGCATGTTGACTATACTGGTGTTGCTCAAGCAAAAAGTTTGTTGACTAAAAGTATTATGCCTTCGGATATTTTTGCATTTGGGGGGCAAGGTGCAGAAATTCAAACAAGTATTGGTAAGGTTTTGGATATGTCTTCAATGACAGTTAATGCTGTGTTGGGACAAAATGATCCTTGGGTAACTGCAAATATGATTGCCTTTTTAAAGAGTGGTAGGCCTTCATTTTTGTCTTCGCGTTATGGTAGCGAGTTTTACTACTTGCTTGCTGAAAAATTGGCGAAAGTGGGAAAAATTCCGGAGGCGGTTGTTAATCACCGTCAGTGTAATGGCTCAGATGTGACGGAGTTGGCTCTCTTGGCTGCTTACCAGCGACGTGCAGGTAGAACTAAATTGGCTTCGTTTGAAGGTTCATATCATGGCCAGAATTTAACTAGTTATTTGGCTTCAGATCTGCAGAAGAAACATCGATTTTTGAGTGGGGATGGGGATGAGACGGATGTTTTGTTTTTACCGGCACCGGATAATCAAGGCATAGATGGTTTGGCTGAAGTTTCTGATAGTGACTTGCGAGTATTTGATATGTTAGAGGATCGAAGAAAAGAAATTTTTGCGGTTATTTTAGAGCCAATTCAGGTTAACAATGGTGTTAGAACGCCGTCTAAGTTATTTATGCAAAATTTGCAGACATTTTGTAATACAAACGATATTGCTTTAATTTTTGATGAAATTCAGACTGGTTTTGGATGGCTTGGTGAGTTGTCAGCGGCTGAACGATATGATGTTGTGCCAGATATGTTGGCGGTTAGTAAAGGTTTGACAGGTGGTTATGGCCCGATGTCAGCTTTGGTTATGAGAAAAAGTTATGAAAACTTGCCATATGGTACAGCTGAAAAAACTAATGGGTCTGATTTGAGAGCACTAGTTGCTGCTAACAGTGTTTGGCAAAGATTATGTGGTATGCCTGAATTAGATATTCCTGACTGTATAGATGGTGAGCTGAGAAATCAGCTAAAAACTGGATTGATTAGTCAGGTGACTAGCCGAGCAGAAAAGCTGGATCTTGATTTAAAGGAAATTATGCGCGATTCCAATGGTTTGGTGTCGGGAATTAGTGGTGATCGTATGCTTAAAGGTTTAAATATTGTTGATCCCAAAGGTCGGCCAAATCCTGATATTGCTAAACAAATGTATTTAGATTTATTGAAGAGGAACGTTTATGTACGTTGCTCGGGCAGTACATTAATAGTTAAACCACCGCTTGTAATTACTGATAGTCAATTGAATGAAGGTTTGGCCGTGTTGATGAGCACAGTTAAGGAATTTGGTGACAAATAAGATTGTTTTTAGCGCCTAGCTTTTGATTTGGCTGGGCGCTATTTGTTGTTGAAATGTATGTAAGTTTAATTAGAATTAATTTCTAATTAAACTTTTTATGAAGCGATTTTTGAAAGCTATATTTGTTTGTTCGGTTTTAGTGATAACTGTATTAGTCGCTTCTGAATTTTTGATTGTAACAACAGCAAAAGATAAAATTTTTAAAAATGTTCAAGAATTGCCAACTAATGAGGTAGGTCTTTTGCTTGGAACTTCTAAGTACGCAAATAATGGATTAAGGAATTTGTATTTTATTTATAGAACTCAAGCTGCGGCTGAACTTTATAAATCAGGTAAAGTTAAGAAAATTTTAATAAGTGGTGATAATAGCACGGAAAATTATAGTGAACCGGAAGATATGGAAGCTGAGTTAATTGGTTTGGGTGTGCCAGCCGAAGCAATTGTTTTGGATTATGCAGGTTTTGATACATATGATTCTGTCGTGAGAGCAAATCAAATTTTTGGACAACAAAAATTTACTGTAATTTCACAGCAGTTTCAGAATGAAAGAGCTATTTATATTGCGCAGGCTTTTGATCTAGATGTGATTGCTTTTAATGCACAAGCAGTGCCTATTGAGGTAGCTCCGCGTGTGTATATTAGAGAGAGGTTGGCAAGGATAAAAATGATATGGGATCTCTTAATTAAAGCGGATCCTAAATATTTAGGCGATAAAATTCAAATCTAGGTTGCTTTTATAGTTGAATGATTGCTAGTCTGTGAGTGACTTTAATTATTTGTTAACAGAAAAAATCTACTATGTTGATTTTATTAGGTTTTGCGTTTTTGGCGGGGATTGTAACGATCTTGTCGCCATGTATTTTGCCGTTATTGCCGATTATTTTGAGTGGTACGGTTGGGGAGGGTAACAAAAAGCCGTTTGGTATTATTGTTGGCTTTATTTTAAGTTTCACAATCTTTACGGTTTTCTCATTTAGCTTGTTTAAATTGTTTGGTATTTCACAAGACGTACTGCGGATTGTTGCAGTTGTGATTCTAATTCTATTTGGTTTGGCCTTGGTCATACCTCAGATTTTGGCTAAATTTGAAAGTATCTTTTCAAAAGTTGCTGAAGCTGGTCAGTTAAAAAAACAACGTAGTGGTTTTACTGGTGGCTTACTTGTGGGCTTGAGCTTGGGATTGGTTTGGACACCTTGTGTTGGTCCGATTCTGGCTTCTGTAATTGCTTTGGCAGCGACATCTTCCGCTAACTTACAAGTTGTTCTTATTGCGTTTAGTTACTCTTTAGGAACGGCTTTGCCGATGTTGGCGATTACTTATGGTGGGCGAGCACTCTTAAACAAAACGCCTTGGTTGTTACGCAATACAGGGAAAATCCAACGTGCTTTTGGTGTATTAATGATTTTGACAGCGATTGGGATTGCTACAGGCGTTGATCGTGACTTTCAAAATTTCTTGATCAAAAAATTCCCTAGTTATGGTAGTGGTTTAACACAAATAGAAGATAATGAAAAAGTACAAATGGCATTAAAATCTTTGGATACAGAAGGAGGAGAAGGTGCACATGTTGAAGGTAATCCTGCACCAAATCCAAACTTTGAAGGTGCAACTAAGTGGTTAAATTCGGAGCCACTAACTTTGGAGCAACTAAAAGGTAAAGTAGTCTTAGTTAAGTTCTGGACTTATACATGTATTAACTGTATTCGTACGTTCCCATATATTAAAGATTGGCACGAAAAATATGCAGATGATGGTTTGGTGATTATTGCGGTTCATACACCGGAATTTGAGTTTGAAAAAGATGAAGCAAATGTGCGAGCAGCTATGGCTGAGCATGGAATTGATTATACAGTTGTGCAGGATAATGATTATAAAATTTGGCGTAGTTACAAAAATCGCTTTTGGCCAGCGGAGTACTTTATTGATAAGCAAGGTAATATAAGAAGAACTCACTTTGGAGAAGGTAAATATGAAGAGTCAGAAGCATTTATCCAAAAACTACTAATGGAAGATGGTCAAATGGTTAAAGAAGAATTAGGATTGAGTTCGGATCAAGAGGCAGAACAAAAATCGCTGGTTGCCGTTGGAGCAAAAAAGACGCCAGAGATTTACTTAGGTTATGGTCGAGGTAAGAATTTCGCTCAAAATAGCGATTTAGTTGAAGATAAGCTTATGAATTATAGTTTTGTGGGTAATCTTGCTGATGATTTGTTTGCGGTTACTGGAAAGGCTAACTTTGGTGAGGAACTTGTTAATTTTGCTAAAGGAGCTAAGTTGCAGCTTAATTTTGGAGCTAAAAATGTTTACATGGTTGCGAAAAGTAAACCTGGCACGGTGGCAAAAGCGAATGTTAAACTTGGTGGTAAAAAAATTGCTGAATTAAAATTAGAGGCAAACAAGCTTTACGACTTGTATAAAGGTGAAGAGTTTACGCGTGGGGTGTTGGAGCTTGAGTTTTTAGATGATAATGCTGAAGTGTTTACTTTTACTTTCGGATAAAATATGGAGAACGATTATAAAAAAATATTTGATGATTTTGTAGATTGTCTTAAGTATAGGAAAAAAATCTTGTTTTTAACTACTTCGACTCGTTGGGCTGAAAATCCGGATCATGAGTTGCCCAAGAGTACGCAGTTAGCCCATATAGCAAAGGAAAGGCTTGGAGATGATAGAGTCGAGATTATAGATGTATCTAAGTTAATGATTGTTCCTTGTGAGGGAAATGTTTCACGTGCGAAGGGTAATATTTGTGGTTGTAAAGATGCAAAACTGCTCGATTCTAAAAAGAACCCAACAGGGCAGATTCGTTGTTGGGCGGCATTTCATAATCCAGAGGACGAGTTGTGGAAATTGGTTAACCCTTTGTTTGAAGCTGATTGTGTAGTGTTCTTTGCTTCTGTACGCTGGGGGCAGACTAATGGTATTTATCAGCGGCTGATTGAAAGATTAACTTGGTTGGAAAATCGGCATTCAACTTTAAAAGAAGAGAATCTGTTGAAAAATAAGTTGGCTGGTTTTGTGATTGTTGGTCAGAATTGGCGAGCAAAAGAGATTGTTGAGATACAAAAAGGTGTTTTGGAATTTTATGGTTTTGAAATAGATGAACGGCTATTTTGGTATTGGCAGTTTGGCCAAGACTCGCATGCTGAAGATGAAGCTGAGTATAAAAATGCCGTAGAAAAGTTTAATAAAATTTTCTATGAGCAGTCTGGCTAACTTTCTTGGACTTTTGTCGAGTTTGTTTATTTTGGCATCATATGCTGCTTATTTAAAGCAGGCTATTAAAGGTGAATCAACGCCGAATCCTGCATCATGGGTGATTTGGTTAGTAGCTGGTTTGATTAATGCTTTTACTTACTTTGCTGTTGTAGATGGAAGTGTGTGGCAGAGTTTATTTGTAATGGCAGCTACATTTTCTGTTTTGGTTGTTTTTTTATATTCGTTGGTCAAAGGCCGGTTTACAAGTATAAAAAATTTGGAGATGATTATTTTACTGATCGCTTTGTCTATTGGTGTTTTTTGGCAATTAAGCGATAATGATCGTTTAGCTAATTTGTTATTGCAGATAATTTATATACTTTCTTATATTCCGACTTTGATGGCTTTGTGGAGATTGCAAGCGGAAGAAAGTTCGTTGTCTTGGGGGCTGGCTGTGTTTGGTTATTCTTTGGTGGTAGTTGGGTTAGTAGTTAATTATCCAGGTGACTGGATTGCTTTTGTAAGCCCAGTTGTTAATGGCATGTTAGGCAATGGTGCAGTATTGTGTTTGATTTTGTGGAATAAAAAGAGAGGGTTGTAAGTAGTAAGCCTTAATTATAGAGCTTAAATACAATAATAGTATTTGTTTTATAGAAATTGAGCTTGAGTGCGGGCTGTTATCGGGGTAGATTCTTTTGATTTTATTTCAATGTATGAAAAGATTGTTAATACATGTTTGGGTTGCGGCGCTTTTTTTAGTTCTTAATTTGTCCGGCTGCCAAGGGTTAGCAAATGATTCCTCGTTCAATACAGATAATCAAATTTCTGAGTTATCGGCTGAATTGGAAAAGGTAAAGGGAACGGTCGCAAAGCTTGAATCTGAGAATGAGACTCTTGCTATGGCATTGGACGACACAAGTGAGCCAGCTTTTCTAGTAATATCTGACAAAAATAGGCCTTTAATAAAAACAAGCGCAGGTGCTTACCAAATTTATGGAACAACGTCTAATAATTGTGAACGAATTTTTGTAGAGGCTATTAACTATAAAGGGAACTTGTATGAAGTTTATGAATTGGCTGAGTATAGTTATGGTGATACGCAATTTCATTATGGAATAAGGGAGGATTGGGGGAATTTGGTCGCAGGGTCAACGCTTTATAAATTTACGGCATATTGCGATGGAAATCAGGTTGTTGCCGATTCTTACACTGCTGTTCTTCCGACTAGTCAGCAAATAGTATCAGATCCAGTTTTGGATAATGACTTTGATTACAGTTTTGATACTTATATAAATGCTGATGGTAATGAAATCCAATCTCCAACTTATTACCACTCTGAGCCTAGTGGAGCCTCTGCGCTTTGCAATGATGGTACATATAGTTTTAGTCAAAATCGGCGAGGAACTTGCTCACATCATGGTGGCGTGGATAGTTGGTTGTGAATAATTTAAATTATTTTATAGTGAATTTCACTTTGGTGAGTTTACTTAGATAATTGTTTCAATTTTATGCAACAAAAGTTGAGAAATTGTTTTTGCTGAAACACTGATCTTGTGTAAATTGTTTTTTGATTGTGAAATAAAATATTAATCTAAAATAAAATGCAAAAGTTTTTACGTAAATTTGTTGCTTTGATTGTTACAGTATTTGTTGTAGTTACTTTGCTTCCGTTGCAAATTGCGTTTGCTGATGCAACTGTTGATACGCGAGGTACTGCGTTTTATTTGTCGGTGCCGGACAATATTAATGCGCCATCATTATTTTTGTATATATCTTCAGAAACTGAGGCAAATGTTAATGTGTCTATTCCAAGTCAAGCTGTAGATGATGACATTGTGGTTGATGCAAATTCTGTATATACATATGACCTTCCGGAGGCGATTGAGTTGTCGGCTACGGGAACTAGTAGCGCTAGCATTTACGTTACATCTGATGAGGAAATTTCAGTTTATATTGCTAATATATCTGGTAGTACGTCGGATGCATATGTTGGTTTACCTGTTGATGGTTTGGGAACAGAGTACTATGTGGTCGGTTATCAAGGGGCGGGTGACGGATATATAGCAACTACTGCTACGCAAGATGCTACGGACGTTGAAATTTTTAATGCAGCTGGTGTATCTGTTGCGACGGCTACGATTGATACTGGTGAGATATATTATTATGAAAATGCTGTAACAGATGATATTAGTGGGTTTAGTGTTGTAGCTACATTGCCGGTTTCGGTAGTTTCTGGTAACACGTGTGCTAATGTTCCTGTGGGAGCTAGTGCTTGTGATTTTATTGCAGAGATGATTCCGCCCACTGATAGTTTGGGTACGGAATTTTATTCGTTTCAGCTGGGTGGTCGCTTGAACGGTGATACTTTTGTTGTTGTGGCAACTGAAGATGATACGACGATTACGGTTGATGGTACAATAAGCTTGATTAACCGTGGAGGTGTGGCTATTTCAACTTACACGACTCCGGATCCACTTGATGCTGGTGCAAAGCTGGAATTGATATTAACTTCTGGCGGTGAAATAAGTGCGGATAAGCCAGTTCTCGTGGCACATTTCGCGCATGGTACAAGTTTTGATGGGCAAACTGGCGATCCTTTTATGACTATCTTGCCGCCGTTTGAACAGTTTTTGGCTTCTTATAATGTTACCACGCCAGCATCTGGTTTTGGAGCAAATTATATTACGCTAATTGCAAAAACTAGTGAGCTGGATACATTAGAAGTTAATGATGTTTTGGTCGATCCTGAGGATTTTACGCAAATTGGCGATTCTGATTATAGTGGTGATAGCATGGCAGTTGATGCAGGTAGTTATGCTGTTACTAGTTCGACCCCATTTGGAATTGAAGTCTACGGTTTTAATGCAGCAAACTCTTATGGCTATCCAGCTGGCATCGATTGCAAGTGTAGATAGTGTGGTATTAACTGAAATAGAAACTTGTGAAACTGTTGGTGTAAAAGCCACCGTTACTAATACTGAAGAAGAGCCAGTTGAAGGAGTGAGGGTTGATTTTACTGTAACTGGGGATAGTGCGACGACCGGTTTTGCTTTTACAGATGAACTTGGAGAGGCGGAGTTTTGTTACGATAGTGTAGGTACAGACACGGTTGTAGCCAATGTTGGGGCGGTTGAATCTAATGAATTAGAGTTGACGTTTGCAGTTAATGAAGCTCCAAATGATCCAACGGAGTTGGGAAGTGTGGGATTAGTTGATGGCTCAGAAACTATGGATACTACACCGACGTTTAACTTTACGTTAAGTGATCCAAACGAAGATGATGAGGTTCAGTTTGTTATTGAAATTGATGATTCAGCTGATTTTAATACGCTTCTTGTGAGTTATGTATCTGTATTGGCGGCTCAGGGTGAGGCTTCTTTCACAGTTGGGCAAGTTGCCGGAGATGGTACCTATTCTGTTGGTACTGCGGGTCAAACTTTGGAAGTTGGTGATTATTACTGGCGTGTTAAGGCAATTGATGAACTAGAAGAGGAATCTGATTATTCAACTGCAAATGACGGAGAGATTGCTTTTAGTGTTATAGAAGAGGAGTTGGAAGAAGAAGAGGAGGAATATTCAACTGGTGGAGGGGGGACTTTGAAGCGAGCAAAAAAATCAGCAAATAAAAAAGCGGATTCCGATGAATCTGCTGATTCTGACAGTGGTGATACACCTGGTGGAAATTCTAGTGGTGATTCAGCTACATCGGATACAAGTGAAGCATATAAAAAGTTTGAGGATTTGGCTAACATACCTGCAACAGATTGGCGTGCAGTTGCGATTAGTCAGGTAATTGAATTTAACTTGTTTAGTGGTAAGGATATGGATGGTGTTACTTTTTTTGATCCTCAAGGGCAGCTTACTAGAGCGGAGGCTGCTAAAATTACTTGTTTATTGATTAATTGTTTGGAGTCTGGTCATCTTGAAGGTGACTTCTACGATGATGTAGCTAAAGGTGATTGGTATTATGATTATGTTGTTGCATTGTCACATGTTGGTGTATTGCAGGGGCGTGCGCCAAGTGAATATATGCCTAATGAAGTGGTTACAAGGGCTGAGTTCGTTAAAATGTTAACGTTGGGATTGGCAGTTCAAAAAATTAGCTTTAAAGAAAACTGGTCAGTTTTTAAAGAAAATATTAGTAGTTATGAAACAAATTTTAATGACGCAGAATTCAAAATCGAATCGTGGTTTAATCCATTTGTGTTTTATATGGAATCGCTAGGCTATTTGTCTGGATATATTGTTGATGATAAACAGTATTTTTATCCAGATAATTTGATTACGAGAGCGGAAGCTGCTGCGTTGCTTGTTAGAGTGATTAAGCTTAACAAAAAAACCAATTACAATGAGGTGATTGATGACTCTAGTAAAATATGATTGGTAAATGCATCAGCAAAAATAGGCCAACGGCGTTGCGTTGACTTTGTTTTGCTGGAGCCATCAACGGGAATCGAACCCGTGACCTCCACCTTACCATGGTGGCGCTCTACCAACTGAGCTATGATGGCGTATCGGGGGGATCATACACTGAGTGGATACCCTTTGACTATACTTTTGGGATCTGTTAAGTTTTTTTGTTAGCCTATTTGTGCTTCGTTAGTCGAGAGGCACTTCCTTACCATGGGTGCGCTCTACCAACTGAGCTATGATGGCGCACTTTGCGTGGGACTGTTTATGCCTGCGGCGGCTAGGCAACCGAAGCTTTTTGCTTGGATATTTTAGGTGGCGCACTAATTGCTGGCAAGGGATTTCTAGAAATTCATTAAATATATCTCTTGAGTGCTATTTGGTTATCGAATTAAACGATAATCAATTTGTCTGTATATTTGTTTTTGCCTTTTTGATTAGGCTATATGTTGTTATGTAATACAATTTTTTCTGACTTTTTATTTATTATTATATGCGTATTAATTTTAAGAAATTTGGTTGGTCGTTTGGGCTGTTGTCAGTTCTTTTGACAGCTGTGCTAATTTGGGGTGCTAATCCTTCAACTTATGCTGAAAATGGTGTGATTAGTGGAGCAGGTACGGAAATGGATCCTTATTTGATTGAGGATTGTGCTGATTTGATTGCTGCAATAGATCATGATGCCTTTTATCAGCTAACTGCTGATATTGATTGTGGAGAAGAGGGCGATATGAATCCATTGTTCGGCGATGTTCAGTTTATTGGTAGTTTTGATGGTAACGGGTTTGCAATTAATGATTTTGATGTTGTTGATGATGATAGTATTACAGGTTTGTTTCCTGTTTTAGCGTCGGGTGCTAGAGTTTTTGA
The DNA here is from genome assembly GCA_964386265.1 of uncultured Candidatus Peribacteria bacterium. Lineage (GTDB taxonomy): Bacteria > Patescibacteriota > Gracilibacteria > UBA1369 > UM-FILTER-41-14 > CAYLRB01. Next base: position 21,670 of record CAYLRB010000018.1, read on the forward strand.
TTTGAGCCTTTCTGGTTCGGTTACTTCTGATCTAGATGAAGTGGGATTACTTTCTGGCCGTGCTACAGATGACGCTGTTATAACAAATGTTGTAGTAACAGCTGGAACTGTTGATGGTGGTGATGCCTATGTTGGTGGTTTAATAGGGTCTTTTGATGGTGATGATGAAGCAAGGGGTGAAATTAATGATTCAAGTTTTGCAGGAGATATAAATATTGGTGATGGAGAAAATATTGATGTTATAAACCTTGTAGGTGGTTTAGTTGGTTTTGCTGATAATATTGATATTAGTGGGTCAGATGTGGATGCTACTATTTCTTTAGGTGACGAAGGTAATTTATTGGATATTGGTGGTTTGGTGGGTGATTGTGGAGCTTGCGAAATTAGTGGATCAACTTCAGCTGGGGCAATAGTTAAAACTACAGCGGGGTTCCCCATTAATGTTGGTGGATTGGTTGGTTTATTATCAAATTCTTATGTTCAGTCATCATCGTCAACAATGGATATTACGCTTGGGACAGAACTGGTTAATTTGACTAATGCGGTTGGTATTGGTGGTTTAATTGGTGAATTGGACTATACATCACCGTTAGACAACTTGGATATCGGTGTTCACGCTAGTAGCTTTGATGAAAATAGTAGTATGCAAACAATCGATATTTATGCTGTTGGTGGAACGATTAGTGATGTGGGTGGTGTGGTTGGTGTTTTTTGTGATGATTTTGATGCTTGTTTGTTTGATGATGAAGATCAACGCGTTACTGTTAGTGCGATAACTTCGGGTTCGACAATTAATTTGTTTGCTGATTCTGCAGTTAATGTAGGTGGCTTGATGGGTTCAATGACAGGTGATATTACAAATTCTGGTTTCACTGGAGATGTAAGTGTTGATGCTGACACAATTCAGGCAGTAGGTGGTGGTTTTGGTCTTTTGGAGAAGGCAATTCTTGGTACAACAGAAGTCGATGCAACTGTTAGCATTGCTGAAGGAGCATCTGCAGCTGGCGTAGGTGGTTTTGTTGGTGAGTCTAAAGGGTCAACAATTTCTGATAGCAGCGTTGTTGGTGAATTTACTATTATATCAGCAGATGTTGTGCAAAATGTTGGTGGTTTTGCAGGTTTATTATTAAGGTCAAGTGTTACAGACAGCATTGCGGAAATGAACCTTAATCTTGGTGAGGATGGTGAAGTATTACTTGGCTTAAGTAATGCTGGTGGTTTTGTTGGGGCAATTCAGCACGATAATGTAGATTATGATAACGTGATGGCATTTTCTGGTAATAGCTCAGAGCAAGTTATTGATATCTATGTGCAAGATGGAGACTTTGGTCAGTATATAGGTGGTGCTATTGGTAATTTGTGTGTTGGATCTGCAACAGGGTTTTGTTTGGTTGATGGAGATGAGAATCCAGTTGCATTGGAAAGTGTTTCTAGTGGATCAACTATTACCATTAATGGAGGTGGAATTGTTGATTTTGGTGGTGTAATTGGAGGTATGCAATATATTGATGTTGAAGGAGCTTACTTTGAAGGTTCAATTGATTTAGATATTGAAACTGGTCAATACTTGGGTGGCGCTATTGGTCAGGCTCAGGATATGACACTTACGGATGCTTATTTTAATGGAACACTTGAGATTGATTTAACGGATGCAGGAAATCCGCTTTCTGATGTTGGTGGTTTGATAGGTGCGACAGCGATTGACGATAGTGAAACGAACATGGTTGTTGACTCATATTCAAAAGGAGAGTTGTTGATTG
>CAYLRB010000019.1:0-21523 GCA_964386265.1 uncultured Candidatus Peribacteria bacterium
TACCCAATTGTCATAGTTCTACAAAATTACACACCGTTGAGGAACGAAGCGACGAGCAGGTGGTAATTTTGTAGAACTATGACTTGACAAGCACTCTAAAACCCCTAGAATCAGGTGGCTGTCTGAAAATGACGGCATTTTACATACTCTCTAACGCCAAGGTCCTGTGCTAGTAATCCGCCTGCAACGAACCGGCCGCAAGAACCTACCCGCATATCGAGTAGTTGTTGCTGAAAAAAGCTGGGCAGTCAAAAAGAAATCTATTGATACAGTTGGTCATTATCTGCCAACACAAACGCCAAAAGTAATTGAAATTGATCAAGAAAAAATTACAGAATGGATCAAAAAAGGTGCTCAACCATCGGATACAGTTGCCGCTCTTTGTAAAAACGCCGGTATGAAAGGTATGGAAAAATACCTAAGCCCGCGTGACAAAAAACGTGCTCCTAAAAACCCCGAAGCAGTAGCTGAAGCCCCAGCGGCACCAGCAGAAGAACCTGCGGAAGCTGGCGAAGAAGCTGCCGCTTAAGCGATCAAAACGAAAATCTTTAACTAAATCGAGATGGATGCAATCCCAACCTCTACAAAAGATGTAGATTTCATTTCTTTTATCATCAAATCAATCGTTGACGAACCAGAAAAAGTAGAAATTAGCCGGAGAGTAGACGATCTAGGCGTGCTAATCGAAATACGTGTTGCCAAAAACGACATGGGCAAAATAGTAGGACGCGACGGAAAAACAGCAAAAGCAATGCGAACACTTGTAAGACAAATTGGCTCACAAGAAGGCAATCGCGTTAATCTAAAAATTCTTGAACCAGTTGATGGTGACGAAAATGACATGCATGTTCCAAACCCAGGAATTAGCATTGATGACGACAGTATATTTGGTTAATAAAAACCAAACATCACTTTAAGGCGGGACTTAACATGTTAAGTCCCGCCTTTTTTCAACACCCTCTTTTTTTGTAGACTAAATTCTTTTCGCTCTGCTATAATCCAGTCCACAATTAACTTGCTAAAAACAGTAAGTATATGAATACAAATCCATCAGAATACATAAACCCTGAATCTCTTCGCTTTTTAGTACAAACAGACACTCGTGTAATCCGTCCAGAAGGCCGCGGCATCCTTGGAGATCTAGCAAATAACAATCTAATTGACCTTGTTAATCGTGGACTTGCGCTAGCACTAATTGTAGCTGGCTTTCTATCTATCGTCTTTATCTTTTTTGGTGGAATTTCTTTTATACTTTCAGGCGGCCAAGAAGACAAAATTAAACAAGCTGTAAGTACAATTCGTTATGCAATAATCGGCCTGATAGTAACAATTCTAGCGATCGTAGTAGTCAACGGAGTTGGCGGCGTGCTCGGCTTAAACCCGGTAGAGTACATCAATATCAATGAAATAATTAATATGGTTGAAGATTTTTCCGATCAGTTTAGCCGCAGCAGTTCAGGCGGAGGAACAAGTAGCCTAGACTAAAAAACAATTAAAATAAAAAATGACTGTTTACAAAAATTTACCAGCGCGCCCTTTTCTTATTGTAGATGGCATGTCTTTACTTTTTCGTAGTTTTTACGCAATTCCCAAGTTAACAAATAGGCACGGCCACCCAACTAATGCTATTCATGGTTTTTTCTCCATTTTGTTCAAGTTAATTGAAGATTTAAATCCCGGAAAAATTGCCATTTGCTTTGATCGTAAAGAAACAACTACTCGCAAAGAGGCCTACAGCGAATATAAAGCTGGGCGACCAGAAGCACCTAGCGATCTCGTTCAACAAATTCCGGTTGTCAAAAATGGTGTCGAAGTTTTCAAACTCAATCTTATTGAACAGGCCGGCCAAGAAGCTGATGATTTAATCGCAACACTTTGTCATCAAAATCACACAAACATACCTTGCGTAATCTACAGTAGCGACTTCGACCTACTCCAAAGCGTTAACAACAACACGTTTGTAATTACACCAAACAATCAAAAACAAGGAACTTTAACCGACCATAAAGCCGTAATCGAAAAATACGGCATATCCTCCGATCAAATTCCAGACTACAAAGCCCTACGAGGCGACAGCTCGGACAATCTTCCGGGAATCAAAGGAATTGGAGAAAAAACAGCCGTTCAGCTTCTACAAACTTATCAAACACTAGACAACATCTATAGCAACCTACAAGAGCTATCTAGTAATCTGCAAAAAAAATTAATAGAGGGCAGAGAGATGGCATTATTTTGCAAAAAACTAGCCACATTAGATACAAATCTAGAAATTACTATCCCCGAAACCGACTTTGACAGTACAAAAATAGATTTCCCTGCGGGCCAAACATTCTTATCCGAACTAGACCTAAATAGTCTCAACAAAAGACTCGACCAGCTACAAAAAAAACAAACAGCTCATAACTCATCTACAACTCCACCACCAGAGACACAACAGCAAACATTATTCTAAGCGAAGATCAAAAAACTTGAACAAACAGCCCTGTCTTGAGCAAATAACTTGAACAACCGCACTTATAAATCACAACATTTTCGTATTTTGAAAATGGGAATTGTAACAAAGAACTCAATCCAAGCTAAATCCGCTTGAACCCCTTGCAAAGGAGACATATTATACGCCAAGTTATACAAATAGAACATCTCGTCTTACGCAGAAGAAAATAATTTCGTTTGTCAATCATAGGACATCTTGCTAAAGTACAACCCCCTAGTAACGAATTGCCTAAGACCTCTTTAAACTCACTATCTTTCATGGCCAGACAAACAATTATTGTTAGTATCGACATCGGTAACTCCAAAATACGTACCGTTATTGGTACAATTGACGAAAAAACTGGATTGCCACTTATCACTGGGATTGGCATCGCCCCTTCAGCGGGCATGAGAAAAGGTATGGTGGTTGACATCGAGGAAGCAATCGGTGCAATTTCGCAATCACTAGAAGATGCTGAACGCATGGCAGGGGAACCCATTCACCACGTTTTCGTTGGTATTGGTGGAACATTTATTGAATCCTCAAATAGCAAAGGTGTTATTGCCATTGCTAATCCAACAAACGAAATTTCAGAAGCAGATATCGACCGTTCACTCGAAGCAGCGCAAGCAATTGCTATCCCTTCAAACCGCCGAATTTTACGCATTATACCAAAAAACTTCACAGTTGATGAACAGCGCGGTATCAAATATCCTGTAGGTATGACTGGTATACGTCTAGAAGTAGAAGCTCATATTCTGACAGGTTTAACACCGGCAGTAAAAAATATCGAAAAATGTATCTTACAAGCAGGTGCCGATATTAACGACATCATTCCGAACGCTATAGCAGCACCAGAAGCAATTTTAACAAAACGTCAGAAGGAACTTGGCGTAGCAGTAATTGATATTGGTGCAGGCAGTAGCTCCCTTGCTGTATTTGAAGAAGGAACAATTTTACATACCGCTGCAATTCCAGTAGGCGGAGAAAGTGTGACAAATGACGTAGCTATTGGCCTACGCACAAGCATTGATACAGCTGAACGCTTAAAAATTGAGTATGGAACTTGCCTACCACAAGACGTAATCGAAAGTGAAACTGTAGATTTATCACTGCTTAGCAAAAATGAAGTTCAAAAAATATCACGCAAACATTTAGCTGAAATTATTGAGGCTCGCTATCACGAATTATTTGTTCTAGTAAGAGATGAATTAAAACAAATTCAAAGAGACGGCATGCTACCAGGAGGAATCATCCTAACTGGCGGTGGCGTAAAAATGCCTGGAGTTATAGATTTAGCGCGCGAAACACTCAACTTACCTGTGCAAATTGGATTTCCTCAAAATTTTGAGGGCATTGTTGATAAAATCGATGACCCAAGTTATTCAACGGCCATTGGTCTGTTAATCTGGGGATCACGCTTCGAAGAGGCAGGCGTAGGAATAAATCTGAGCCTCAAAAACGTAAATTTCAATAAAGCCTTGAGCAGTGCCAAAAACTGGTTCAAGAGTTTACTTCCTTAAAAAATAAAACAAAAATAGGTTCATTTACCCAAAAGGTTAACCTACTATCTAAAGAATTAACACCTATGAATTCTGGACAATTTCAAGGACAACAAGGTCGTGGGAACAGTGGCCACGGTGACGACATGCTCCGCAACATCTTTTCAGGCGGCGGGTCAAGCAATCGAAGCAAAAGCATGGAGGTAACACCTGATATTACACCTGTAGCTCGCATCAAAGTTATTGGCGTAGGAGGTGGTGGCAACAATGCTGTAAATCGCATGATCTTTTCAAAAGTTCAAGGCATCGACTTTATTACTGTCAATACAGACGCGCAAGCGCTGTATCATTCAGAAGCTCCAACTAAACTAAATATTGGGAAAGCAACCACCCGCGGTCTCGGAGCCGGTAGTAATCCTGAGTTTGGGCGCCAATCTGCTGAGGAGAGCTCTGAAGAGCTAAAAAGCGCGCTTGAAGGTAGCGATATGATTTTCATAACTTGTGGTCTTGGCGGCGGAACTGGTACAGGTGCAGCTCCAGTTATTGCCGAGTTAGCCAAAGAACTTGGCATTCTCACAGTTGCAGTTGTTACTAAACCATTCTCTTTCGAAGGACCTCGTCGTCGTTCTCAAGCCGAAGAAGGCCTAAGCAGCTTACGCGATAAAGTTGATACACTAATTACAATTCCAAACGATCGTATCCTTTCTATAATTGACAAAAAAACTCCAATTACAGAAGCATTCACTGTTGTTGATGACGTTTTACGTCAAGGTATTCAAGGCATTTCCGATCTAATCACTGTCCATGGGATGATCAATGTGGATTTCGCCGATGTAAAAACTGTTATGGAAAATGCAGGATCTGCATTAATGGGTATCGGTTATGGTTCAGGTGAAAATCGAGCAACAGAAGCAGCCAAAGCTGCTGTATCTAGCCCACTATTAGAAATGGATATCGAAGGTGCAAAAGGCATTCTATTCAATATCACAGGCGGTAACGACCTAAGCATGTTTGAAGTAGATGAAGCAGCTCGTATCATTACAGACGCGGCTGATCCAGATGCAACTATCATTTTTGGTGCCGTAATCAACGAAAACTACACTGGCGAAATTAAAATTACTGTAGTTGCAACAGGTTTCGATGAAAAAGCTAAAAAATTAAAAAACAAGCCTCAAAATCCTTTGATGTTCAATGACCCACAAGGAAATGGAGGCGCACAACCACAACAAAACACTCAAGGAAATAGCAATAATCAAGCAAGTACAGAAAGCGAATTAGACATCCCAGCGTTTATCCGCCGTAAATTGTAGTCTTCGCGCTTGCGCGCATCCAGTGCGATTCCCTGCATCCACTTACCATGATTCACGCCATCCAACAAACTTCCAACTGGCTGAAATTTCAAACCAAGCTCCCAGACCGCAAGGCCTGGGAGCTTGATGGATTATATATCTATAAACTTTCTTTTCGCAAAAATTGGAATTTTCTATATCTTCCAGCCATCACCAACTATCCCTCCGCAGAGACAATCACAAAGCTCAAAGCTTTAGCAAAAACCGAAAACTGCTTTTTTATTCACCTCGAACCTTACATCGAAAAATCTAAGCAAATTCCAATTGGTTACAAAAGCCCACTTAAATATATTGAGCCTTTCACAAGAGTAATTGATCTCACCTCATCTGAGGACGACATTTTTCAACAATTTGCTAGCCAAGGACGATATCTAATTCGGCAAGCGCAAAAGCAAAACTTAAAAGTCATCGAAGAAAAGTCCATCGATAACTTTTATAACTTACTGATTGAAACAACAAACCGCAATCAATTTCACGCAAATTCTAGAGAATACTATGCAACATTGCTAAATGAAATATCCGCAGATAATCTTAAAATTTGGACCGTTGTTCTTAACAATCAGCCAGTTGCCAGCATAATAGTTACATTTGCCAACAATACCGCTACTTACTATTACGGCGCCTCTTCCTCGCGCCCTGAACATCGCAAGCTTGCCTCAACATATTTTTTACAATGGCATGCCATTAAGCACGCTAAAAACCAAGGATACAAATATTACGACTTAATGGGCGTTGCCCCTCCTCATGTAAAAACCCATCGCTTAACAGGCGTTAGCCAATTTAAATCAAAATTTGGTGGCAAAATTATTGAATTTACACCCGCAACCGATATTATCTTGCACCCCATTCGATATTTATGTTTTTATTTATACAAGAAGTTATTTAGATAATTAAGATTACATGTTTGAAATTGTAACAGGCGAGCAAACTCCCGTACTTAGACAAAAAGCCCAAGACGTGCCACAAATTACAAAAGCAACCAAAACATTCTTAAAAGAATTAGAAGAAACTATGTTGGCAGCCAAAGGTGTAGGAATTGCTGCTCCACAAGTTGGAAAAAGCCTCCGAATATTTTTAGCAATTTTAGGACTAAACACTCCTAACGAACGTATTCAAGCATTCATTAATCCAGAAATACCTTACTATTCCGACCAAACAACAACAGCAGAAGAAGGATGCCTTAGCCTTCCGGAACAGTTTGCAAAAGTAAAGCGCAGCCAAAAAATAATCATTACATTTCAAGATCCCCAAGGGCATAAGCAAACTTTAACGCTGTTGGATTTCGACGCGCGTGTAGTACAGCACGAATATGACCATCTTAATGGTATATTGTTCTTGGACAGGGTCGCACAAATGCGCACAAAAAATTAACTACTCCATCAATCCGGCTTTAATAAGCTCTTCCAAATCCCCATCCAAGACTTTTTGAACATTTCCAATTTCCAAATTTGTTCTATGGTCTTTAACTAAAGTATACGGGTGCAAAGTATATGTACGAATTTGATGCCCCCAAGCAACTTCCGTTTTTTCGCCTTTTAGTTGCTCAATTGTCTCTACTTTTTTCTCAAGCATCAGCTGCTGCAAACGGCCTTGCAACATCTGCAATGCTCTTTCTTTGTTTTGAATCTGGCTTCGCTGGTTTTGGCACTGTACAACAATACCTGTTGGCAAATGCGTAATTCTAACCGCAGAATCTGTAGTATTTACGTGCTGTCCTCCCGCACCTGAAGCTCTATACGTATCAATCCTTAAATCAGCCGCATTAATCTCCACATGTTCTTTAAAATCCAACTCTGGGATCACATCTACTTTCGCAAAGGAGGTCTCTCGGGTATTACCCGCATTAAAAGGAGACAATCTAATTAACCGATGAACACCATGTTCATTCTTCAAATAACCAAAAGCATAAAGCCCTCTAATTACCATTGAATACGATTTTAAGCCTACTTCATCTCCTGCCGACTCTTCCAAAATTTCCACTGTAAACCCCTCTTTTTCCGCATATCGCAAATACATGCGCACTAGCATTTGCGTAAAATCTTGTGCATCTTTTCCTCCCAAGCCACAGTAAACTGAAACAATTGCATTATTCCGATCAAACTTGCCACTCAAGTAAGTTGCTAATCTCAAACTCTCCCAACGGTGTTCTATCTGCGTAAGGTTTAGTTCATACTCCTCCAAAGAAGCATCATTTTCCTCTTCCGACAAAGTAACTAACTCAATTAAATCTGCAACATCGCCCATCAAACATTCCCATTTTTTTATCTCATCTTGCAAAAATGCCGCATTCTTACTAATCGTTTGTGCCTCTCCTGTATCATCCCAGAATCCCGGCTGCTCTATCTTTGCGTTTAGCTCCTCCAATTTAGATTTCATTGCTTCCAAATCAACCTTTTCTAAGGCTAAGCCAATTTTATCACGTAAGTCGGTAAGCCGTTTAAGCAGCGGTTGCATAAAATTCAGTTTTAATTAAACAAATTACCAAGATGTTGAATAAAAATATTGCCAAAAGATTTACTACATAAACTAATTTTACTTGAGCAAACTTATGAGTGTTCAAAAGGTAGCAGATAGTAGGCAAAAAGCAAAAAGTAAAGTGAGACGTACTTTAACGTACGATGAGCTGCTTTTTGCTTTTTAACGCCCTAGATGCTATTTTTTCAACACTCAAATTATAGCAGTTGCTTGGCTAGAAATAAAACACTATTATATCGCAAAATTGCCTGTTCTCTCCGCCTCTATGTCCATCACAAAAAAAATCTTCAGCAACACTCTCTGGCAAATAGTCGGAAAGTTTATTGTGGCGCTATTGGGAATCGTCTCAATTAAAGCAATCACCAGCTATTTAAGCACCACATTAAATGGCCAATATGTAGCCATGTTTGACTATATCAGTTTCTTTGCCATCGCCGCAGATTTTGGGCTATACACAATAGGTATTCGCGAAATGGCAAAAAAAGAACAAGATGTAGACTTTATTTTAAGTAATATCATCTCTTTACGCTTAGTATTAATGTTAAGCACTCTTACCGTAGGAGGCATTGCCGTTAATTTCATCCCTAAATACGCCAACACCGTTATTCCGCAAGCCATTTGGTTGGTAATCATCATGACCGCATTTACCATGATCACGGGGACCTTAAGTAGCGTGTTGCAATATAAATTAAAAATGTACGCCGCTAACTTAAGCCAAATAATTGGAAAACTAATAGCAGTAGTATACATGTTATTGGTTGTATTCTATTTTTACCCAACACAACCACAAACAGGGTTCACGCATCTACTATATGCTGGCATAATCGGGGCGTTGTTAACGGCTATAATAACCTACATTTACGTACGCAGAGAAACTCAAATTCGCTTCAGCTTAAATCGACCATATTTAAAATATTTACTTAAGGAATCTGCACCATATGGCATTTCGCTAGTTTTAAGCACAATCTACTTCCGTATCGATTCCATCCTTCTTACTTTTATTCGTGGTTATCACGAAACCGCGATCTACAGCGTTCCATTAAAACTTATGGAAATCTTAAGTGTAATTCCCGTTTTTTTCATGAATTCTCTCCTGCCAACACTAACTAGTTATATTCAAGAAAACCGCGCAAAAGCCGCTCAAACAGTTGCAAATGGGTTTCGATTACTATTTACCTTAGCACTACCACTAAGTATTGGCGGTGCAATTTTAGCATTTCCATTAACATTTTTATTAAGTAGTCCACAGTACCTATCCGGTTTCCATTGTGCAAACAACGCTACGCTTGTCGCACAAACTGCGTCCGAAGCAGCAATACTCTGTGAAAATATCACTCTAAACCCGCAATTCGCACTAACAGAAACCACAACGGTAGACACCGCCGACACAGGCTCAACATTTACATTTATGTTTGGCTCTGATATTGCACTCAAACTTATTGTTATCGCTGTGTTTTTTTCTTACTTAAATACTATTTTCAACTTCAGCCTAGTTGCACTTAACAAACAGCAAAAACTAATTTTCATTAACTTAAGTGGGGTGATTTTTAATATAGGAGCAAATTTAATCGTAATTCCCGAGTACGGCTTTAGGGGCGCCGCTGTAACAACAATTTTATCCGAAATTTTAATCCTATTTGGAAGCTACTACTATTTTAACAAAGAACTTGGTTTTAAATTCCCAACCCGCTCCATAATTTTAACCAGTATAGCTGGCATTATTATGGGCGTCGTTATTCATCTACTCAACAATCCAACATACAAACTGTTCGAAAACTGGAACGTCGCTATATTAATTCCATTCGGTGCCTTAATATACGGTTTAACTATTCAATTTACCAAAGCAATGACGCTAAAAGAGTTGAAAACTTTCCTCTCGCCCGAAGACTAGAAATTTAAACCCCTATCTTCCACCGCCCCTTCTCTCTAAACGCAGGCAACGTTTGTCTTTTAGCCGCATTTAATATCGCAGGAATATTCTCGCCGTTTTCCTTCGCAAAATCAGTCAAAGGAACTATCTTTAATCCTTTTAAATACGCCAATCTTTTATGAACTGACTCTTTAACTCCCAAATCAAGCAGCTTACTTAAAAGATCGCATTTCCCCCGATCATTAAACTCCACAAAGCTCCGATAATAAACTTTCTTCTCCTTGTCACGAATAATAATCGGCGGAAAACCTATTTTCATCAATTGATAGTTTATCAAAACCCTACCTATTCGCCCATTACCATCGTTAAAGGGATGAATTTGCTCAAATCGTAAATGGAATCTCGCAATTTTATCCAAAAAATTACCATTTAAATCGGAACTGTAATCAACCAGAGCTTCACTAATCAATTTGTTAACTTCTTCTGGTGGCGGAGCAATATGTGCTCCAACTCTTACATATTCGCCCACCCCTCTAAACCGTCCTGCAATTTGATCATCAATATTAGAAATAAGCATCAAATGCAACATTAAAATAGTCTCGACATTCAATTCTCTGCTATATTCTAAATTCGCAATATATTTCATTACCCTAGCTAAATTTTTAGCTTCAAATAACTCTCTTGAGCTAACTTTTCGCCCCAACTCATAATCCATTTCAAATAAAATTCGCTCCGTCTCTTTTAAACTAAGTGTGGAATTTTCGATGGCATTTGAGTTGTAAACTTGTTCCGCTAATTCCGCTTCGTCAATCAAATCTAATAGGTTTTTTTTATCTTGTTTCAAGCTTTCATACTCTTTTTTTAATTGATTTAAATACATTTAACCGTGAATTACATACAGTAATCATACCAAATTCACGCTTTAATGTCAATTTGGCGTGAATTTGGCGCAAAAGTGACGCAAATTCACGCCATATATCACGAAAACAACTTTTTAGCTCCGGCGGTATATGGTTTATCAAAAACATTTTTTTCCAAACTCTTCACAATCGCTTCGGTTACACCGTTCTTCGTAGCAACTTCTTGTAGTAACTCTTCCGGTAACAAAGCTGTTTCTCGTAAATAGTCCATTGTGCCATAAAAAACTTGCATTACTAATGAACTTGCCACAGCTTCCGGCAATCCAAATTCCCTAGCTTTTTTTGTCATTTCAACAATTAGTGCCGCTACCACACCGGGGCCACAACCCATAAATAACGTTATAATCTCCAAATCATGATCAAGCATCACTTCAACTACCAAACCCAAATCTTCCAAAAACTCTCTCAAAACCTTATCCATCTCCGCATCAACATATTCATTGCGCAGATATCCAATAACCCCTTCTCCGCAAGCTACCGGCAAGTTAGGCATCGCCCTCACCACAGCCTCCCCACCAATAATATTTTGAATCTGGTCAATGGTAACCCCGGGAACCAAAGATATTACCAACTTTCCTTTTAAACTTTCTTTTAATTCTTCTAAAACCTCCAACAGCACATTTGGCTTCACACTAAACACCACCAGGTCAGCTTCATTAACAGCTAATTTATTATCCAAAGTTCCACTAACACCAAATCTTTCGTGTAAACTGTTTAGCGTTTCAATAGTTCGGCTTGTCACTGTGATTTGTTTTGGTGTAATTCGCTCAGCCCTAATTACACCCGCTAAAAATGCACCGCCCATGTTCCCGCAACCAATAACCGCCATTTTTCCCTTCAATAAGGTCATTTTAGAATATTAAATACCATTGCTTAATCTACTAAAATCTGATACTCTTAACAAGAACAAAGTCTCAGTGAGGAACAAGAGTATGCCAACAAAGTGCGGGGTACACCCAAGCTTAGGCAAATGTCGATAATTTAATACATACGTACTCAATGAATGAACAATTAGATCGGTGGCTTAACAAAAATACAAGCCACACACAGGATAAAGCTCCTCGAAAGTTTTTTTCGTTTAAACAAAAAAATACTGGGCCAAATCAGCCGCCCAAACCACCATCGAATCCGGTTCCTGCTCATAACACATCCAAAACACCTAGTTCACCAAGTGGCGGCGGTAATCATGGCAAACTTAAAATCATCCCAATTGGTGGTTTAAATGAGGTTGGTCAAAACATGATGGTAATAGAATATGGTAATGACATGATCGTCATCGATATGGGCTTCCAATTCCCTGAAGAGGACATGTTAGGAGTTGACTATGTACTTCCAGATTTTACTTACATAGAGAAAAATCGTCACAAGCTTCGTGGTGTAATAATTACACACGGACATTTAGATCATATTGGGGGAGTTCCTTATATTAGTCCTAAACTAGATAATCCGAATTTCTATGGAACAAAACTAACCATGGGTCTTGTCCAAAAAAGGATGGAGGAGTTTGGTTTAGAAAAAGTAAGTAGACTAAACGTAATTGACCCAAGCGAATTTTTGCAATTAGGTGTCTTTAAAATTGGCTTCTTCCGTGTAAACCATTCAATACCCGATTGTATAGGTATCGCTATCAGCACACCTGTTGGCATGATTGTACATACTGGTGATTTTAAATTTGATTTCACACCTGCAGACGGTCAATTAGCAGATTTTGACAAATTAGTTAGCCTGGGTCGCAAAGGTGTTAAACTACTAATGTCAGATAGTACAAATGCTACAAAACCGGGACATACAATGTCTGAATCAGTAGTAGGTGAAACATTAGACAAAATTATTGGGAATACATCTGGTCGGTTAATTATTGCTTCATTTGCCTCACTAATAGGTAGAATGCAACAGATATTTGACAGTGCAATTCGCCACAAACGCAAAATCTATGTGAGTGGCCGCAGTATGATCAATAACATAAACATGGCTCGTGATTTAGGATATTTAAGATTTCCAAAAGGTTTAGTAAACGATTTACGCAGTAACCGCAAAAACGCTCAACAAAGCAATGCTCTTGTTTTAACAACTGGTAGCCAAGGAGAATCATTAGCTGCCTTAACCCGAATGGCCTTAGATGAACATCAGGACCTAAAACTAAACAGTAGCGATACTGTGGTGTTTTCATCCTCTCCAATCGTTGGAAATGAAAGATCTGTAATTGCTGTTGTAAATGAATTAAGCCGCAAAAATGTAAAAGTTATCAACGACAAGGTTATGGATGTTCACACATCTGGACATGGTCAACAAGAAGACTTAAAAATGATGCTAAGCCTAATTAAACCAGAGTTTTTCTTACCTGTTCACGGCGAATATTACATGCGTCATGCACATGGCGAATTAGCCGTTCAACAAGGGGTGAAAAAACAAAACATTCTTTTAGCAGACAACGGTTCAATTATCGAAGTTACAGACAAGGGTGCCCATATGGGTAAAAACAAACTAGATATCAACTACATCATTGTAGATGGTAAAGGTTTGGGTGATTTAGGCGCTAAGGTGATCTCTGAAAGACAAGCAATGTCACAAAATGGCGTACTTGTAGTATCAGTTCTCCTAAACAAACAAGGACAAATTGTTGGTACCCCAGAAATACAATCGCATGGCTTTATTTATATGGGTGAAGAGAAAAAAATCATTGGCGAACTTCTAAAAGAAACTGTAAAAGCTGTTCATGGACTTAAGGAATCAAACAAATCACATGCGGCAATAGCAGAGTATCTAAAAAGATTATTAGATCGCAAAGCTCATGATTTAATCGAAAGACGACCTCTAATTGTTCCGGTAATAAATTCTGTATAGTCAAAAACTCAAAGAGTTATACACAAGACTGTGTATAACTCTTTTTTTTATGCCCAGTTTTTCACAACAAGTTTTAAACAATTGATTTAATGGCTTGTTTCTAAAAAAACATTATAAAATAAACAAATTTAGCACTTCATAAAATTTGTAATATTCAACTATTTATCCACAATAATCTAAAAAACCAAAGCAATACACACAAGTTTTGCACAAACTACAAACAAAGCCCGACTAATCAAAAATGGCATGCTAATAATGATAACACACCTAACTTGACAACTATAAACATAAAAATTTTTATGTTCAAAACTAGATTAAAACTCTATTTATAAAGCAAAAACACCATTTTATACATAATTATTACTACTATAACTACTACTATTTTAATTAATTAAATATAATAAATAATCACATTAATATGCAAATGTGTATAAAGTTTAATTGATGATCGATTTTTATTATTTAAAATTAAAAATAAATAACTTGCTTAAATTTATAAAAAAGTTAGAATCCTAATCCTCATTTTTATTCAAAAGATGCAACTTTCTTGTAAACAACAAAGTTTAGCAAATGCCTTAAGTATTGTTTGTCGAGCAATCAATAACAACAATACTTTGCCAGTTCTAAACAATATTCTTCTAGAAACAAAAGATAATCAAATTCAACTTTGTGCAACAAATTTGGAAATTGCTATAAAAACAATAATACCTGCTGAAATTACAGAGGCTGGAAGTATAACAATACCTGCAAAAGTTTTTACAAGTTACGTGCAACTTATAAATCAAAAAAATGTAGATTTAAAACTAACACGTGACCTATCTGTAGAAATAAGCAATCAAGAAGATTATACAAAGATCAAAAGTATATCAGCTACAGATTTTCCTTCTGTACCAACAATACAAGCGGAAACCGAAGTTGTTATTACAGAGAAAGAATTAGCACAAGGGTTACACTTAACAGCATTTTCAGCTTCTCTACATTCTTCTAGACCCGCACTAGCAGGTGTTTTATTTAAAATTACAGACGGTGTTTTAACTTTGGCGGCAACGGATAGTTATCGGCTTGCTGAGAAAAAAATCAAACTAGTATCTTCGGAAAAAGATTTTTCTTGCGTGTTGCCTGTTAGAAGTGCTCATGAATTGGCTAAACTTTTGCAAGCAGATTCAAAAAACGAGCTAACAATCAAGCTCAGTAAAAATCAAATGGAAATTGTAATTGGAAATACAACTTTTATTTCAAGATTAATTGAAGCTGATTATCCAGATTACAGTAAGATAATTCCTCAAACTGAGAAAACAAAAATAATTGTTGAAAAAGCAGAAATTGATACAGCATTAAAGAAAATCAGTATTTTTACACGAGAAATAAACAACAATATGAAAATTGCAATAATCGAAGATCAACTAAGATTATTAAGTAACGAAACTAAAATTGGTGAAGGTGAGGTTAAAATAAAGGTAAAAAAAGAAGGGGAAAATAATGAAGTTGCAGTAAATTCACAATTCCTGCATGATGTAATTAATATTCTAAACGAAAAAGAACTCACACTTATCATTAATGATAATAATCTTCCTATTTTAGTGAAGAGTGAAAAAACAAGCGATTATCTGTACTTCATAATGCCGCTAAAAATTTAGTAATTTAATTTATAACCTTTTAAAGCACCTTTGAGCATTAAATTAGTCAACTTTTTTGCTGACAAAATAAATCAGCAATTCATTGACGCTTACCTAAAAAATAAACTAGATACAATTTCCGGAGCTGGTAATAGTACGGCAAAGGCTTTTATCGTAAGTGATTTATTTAGAACAATAACCGAAAACGGTGCTAATCATGGTCACACAATTTGGGTTGTAAACGATGTACAAGAAAAAAATAAAATGGCCAAAAATTTGCGACTTTGGTCACATTTACCAGTATTTGAGTTTAATTCAGGAAACGAATCCGATGAAAACAAAAGTTTAATTCAAACATATTGCCGAATCCAAGAAAATGATCAATCTGTAACGCTTTTTACTTACAGTGAATTTTTATCAAAAACGCCAGACCCAAATAGATTAAATTTAGAAAAGTTAAAATATAGTGTTGGTGATCAAATTTCACTAGTGCGTATTTTTCAAGAGTTAATATCTGCTGGATATAAAGTTTGTGAAGATAAAACTATTAAACCGGGTGAATATCATTGCCAAGGAAGTGTGTTAACTGTTTTCCCGGTTAACACAGAAGAGGCTTATCGCTTAGAAGTAGATTTTGACGAAATAACATCAATAGTTAGCCTTTATCCTGATCAGAAAAAAACTGGACCAGAGCAAAAAAACATCAAAGTCTATCCCCTTTTGCCTGTTTCAAAAGATCATAATTTTTTTAGTGTTCTAACACCTGAAACATTAGTAATTGAGGATGAAATAGGTGTGATAGATGATTTTTTTAGTGAATGGGAAGTAACGATGAAGTCAATTAAAGCTAAGCACTTGCAAATAACAACTTTTGCTGAAGATAGTGATAAACATCAGCATTTGCATTACACATCGGTTATTAATTACCAAAATATTCAAGATTTCATCAACGATCTAAAAATTAAAAAACACCAAGAATGGCAATATGTAATTATTACAAGACAAGCCGATGAATTAATTCCCATTTTAAAAGAAAAACATGTTGTCTTTACAGAAAAGTTGCAAGATTTTGAAAAAGGAAACAATCAGTTGTTGGTACTAAATTACGAAGCGGGTGTATTTTTACCAGAAGGTTTTCAAAACGCAGATCACAGAATTGCATTCTTAACAGATAAAGAAATTTGTTTAACTGAAACTAAAAAAGGAGCAAGTAATCAAAAAAACGTTTTCTTAGATTTTTTAACTAGCCTTAAAACAACTGACTTGGTAGTGCATGCTGATCACGGTATTGCCAGATTCGGCGGCTTAGTTAAGAGAACAATTTCGGAAATAACCAGAGAGTATTTACAGTTAAACTATGCTCAAAACGATAAACTTTTTGTCCCAATTGATCAGGCAGATAAAGTTAGCAAATATATCGGAGCCGAAGAAACAGCACCAAAACTAACACGTTTAGGTTCTGCCGAGTGGGTAACTGTTACAAAAAAAGTAAAACTAGAAACACAAAAAATTGCTAAGGAACTTTTACAGTTATACGCATCACGACATAAAGCTAGTGGGTTTGCCTTTAAACCGGATAATCAAGCGCAAAAATTGTTCGAGGCACAATTCCCATATGAAGAAACACCAGGGCAAATAAAAGCAATAAACGACGTAAAGGCAGACATGGAAAAAGCAGCACCAATGGATAGATTGGTCTGTGGCGATGTTGGTTTTGGTAAAACAGAAGTAGCTATACGTGCCGCATTCAAGGCGGTTCAAGATGGAAAACAGGTCGCCTTTATTTCACCAATTACAATTTTGGCTGATCAGCATTACAAAGCGCTACTAAAGCGCGTAGAAAACTTTGATGTCCGCGTGGAAATGTTGAGCCGTTTTCGTTCACAATCAGAGCAAACCAAAATAGTTAAGCAATTAGAACGTGGTGAGGTAGATATAATAGTTGGTACACATCGTTTACTACAGTCAGACATAAATTTTAAAGATCTTGGCTTAGTAATTATTGATGAAGAACAGAGATTTGGCGTTAAGCAAAAAGAAAAACTTAAAGAAATGCGTACAGAAGTTGATGTTTTAACATTAACCGCTACACCAATTCCAAGAACACTAAACCTTAGTCTAAATAAACTACGGGATATAACAACAATAACAACGCCGCCACCGGGGAGATTACCAATTATTACAGAAGTTAGAAAATTCTCTTACTCGTTGATTAGAGAGGCTATAATGCGAGAGTTAGAAAGAGACGGGCAAGTTTACTTCTTGCATAACCGTGTGCAAACCATCGAAGCAGTAGCAGAAAAACTACGCCAAATCGTTCCTGAGGCGCGTTTTGTGGTGGCACATGGTAAGTTATCCCCAGAAGAACTTGAAAAGCGTATATTAGCCTTTAAAGACGGAGAATTTGATGTGTTAGTAAGTTCAACTATTATTGAAAACGGAATAGATTTAGCAAATGCAAACACTTTAATCGTAAACAAAGTCGAACAGTTTGGTTTATCACAATTATATCAGCTTAGAGGACGAGTAGGCCGTGGTCGCCAGCAAGCATATGCCTACTTTATGTACCATGGGCAACGACTAAGGTTAGATGCTAAAAAAAGATTAAAAGCTATAGTTGAAGCAACGGAGCTTGGCGCCGGTTTCCAAATAGCCATGAAAGATTTAGAAATTCGTGGTGCTGGAGACATCTTAGGTGCAAGCCAGCATGGTGCAATCAACACAGTAGGAGTAAGTCACTTTATGCGAATGTTGCAACAAGCAGTAGATGACCTTAAAACAGGGCGAAAAGTATACAACAATCAACCGCGCGAAGTTTCTATTGAGTTACCAATAAACGCTTTTATTCCTGATAGCTACATTGTTAACACTAAAGACAAAATCAATGTTTACCAAAAAATGTCATCCGCCGACAGCTTTGAGTATTTAAACGAAATCAAAGAAGAGCTATCACACGACTATGGCAAGCCGCCAATTGAGGTTTTAAACTTATTCCAAGTAATTGAATTAAAGATACTCGCCAAAAAAGCCCACATCACAAACGTTAAAGTTGAAAATATTCACAGTCAAACAAACAAAGAGTTAATTTTAACAATGTCAGACGACATTCGGCCAGAAAATATCATGATGTTGCTTGAGTACAATCAAAAGTGGATTATCTCCGGAACTAAACTAAAAATAAGATTTAGTGAACTAGGTATGAAGTGGATTGAAGAACTTAAAGTATCCTTAGAAAAACTAAGCCAAGTCAAAAAAGTCGAATCTAAAAAATCAACTGGCACAAAGCCATAGATACTACTTTAAAAGCCACGCTGGTAAAACTAGCTTTGCTCATCCCCTTTTTCTTCCTTTTTTGCGTGTAAATAGCCTTCCGCGTAAGCAGCCGCATTTTTTAAATCCTCTCTTAATAAACCTGCTTCCTCAAAAACAATACCAATAAAATCAACAGCATGTGTTTTTAGAAGTTCATCAAGATCTTCATCAGTCATTTGTTGTAATTTTTCTTTACTCACTTCGGTTTCCGGCAGGACTTCTAATAAACGGATAGTAATAGCTTCACTTAAATGATCAAAAATTTTCTCACTTAAATTTTGTTTGTCGGTTTCACTTAGATCTTTAAGACCGAGTTCAATCCATAGTGAGTCCATCATTGGTGCTAACGCGTTGCGAATTGAGTCCATAGGATAAATTTATTGTTGAATCAATTGTAAGTCGTAATTATCAAAAAACAAAATATTAATTCCAAAGACGATCCCACCAAGTTTGTTCAGCTTTAATTTTTGTTGCTACATCACCCGCATTGTGGGCGATATCTTTACCTTGGTTCAAGCCATCGCCTGCAGCATTTGTTAACGCTTCAGTTTGGTTAACGGTGTCTGATCCTAAGTTAACACCTTCTGTTATTGCCGCATTCGTAGATTCTGTTACTTGAGCATCCTTTGTTGCATTTAGTACATCACCAACTTTACTAGAAGCGTCGTTAACAATGTCTGTTGGATTTGTAACTAAGTTATCGGCAGCTTGCTTAGCAGTTTCTAGGCCAGTGTCAGCCGCAACACTTTCGCCACCCCAGCCACTAAACCAGTTCTTAACAGCCCATGGGCTACTAGGATCGTGGTTAAGTAAAGCGCCTTTAAACCAACCACCGCTTACAAGATTTACTACATGGCCAATGCCAATGGTACCGGCGAGACCAGCAACATCTGTAGCAGTAGTTAAATTGCGTAAATTATTTTTTGCAGTTTCAACCCTGTTATTTAGAGCTTGTTCACGAGCATTAATTGCATAGTCAATTGCATTAAATACAAATGCGGTTTTGTCTTCACCAGCAGCTGCAGTTTGCCCAAATCGATCGAGCATGTCATTAAAGAAATTCTCCTTATCCCAACCTTCTAAATCTTGTTCGTATTTAAAACCACCTTTGTATCGGTTGCGATTCATCTCAATGCTATGCGTAGCTATTTGCTTAGCCATAATATTCAAGGGGCCCTCAATTCTAGAATTGTTAATACCCAATGTTCGGTTAGCCAAATTACGGAATGTATTTAAGTCGTTTCCTAAACCTTCTACACCACTACGATCACGACCAACACCGCGTACGCTACCTTTAATCTCAGTTTCTTCACGGTGACGACCCCAGAAAGCTAATTTACCAACACCAGCTTCAAACAACTTAGCTGTATTTGCCCAACCAAATGTTCCAGCAACAGCTAAGCCTGCGGCCCCAGCCCATGGAGCGGCGGCACCAAAAAGAGCAGTAGCTCCAATACCACCAGCAACGGCTCCAATACCAGCAAGGGTAGTCGCGATTGGATGACGATCGACCATTCCTTTAAATCGCTGAGTTAAAGTTGGTGTGTATTTTGCACGTTCTTTCTCAATTAGACTTTTGCGAGAAGCTAACACTTCATCAACAACTTTCATTAAGAATTCCTTGCGATGATCAGGATTACCCATAATATCTTTACTTGAATTTGCACCATGCAACCAGTCATCAGATAAGCTTGTAATTACTTTGTAATTTAGTGTTTCTGTGTAATTTCTACGAGCTTCGGCAACCTCATTACCACTGCTATCAGCATATTTTAATATCGTTGTACCTAAACTAGTTCGTCCAATGGCGGTATCTTTTAGCCAAGCAAATCTTGCAAAACGGTGGCGCGCAAACTTGCCACGGGTTTCAGCGTAGCTATCTGTTGCCATATCAAGGGCTAAGTTCGCATCTTCAACAGTTCCGCTAATCTCTTGGTCTTCCAAAATTGATCTAACTAAAAATTTTACCATATCTCCACTAGCACCATCTTCGGTAGTTTGTAAGCCATTATCCGCTGCATATTGACGACGGAATAGGGCTAGATATGTGTCCGGAATTTCTGTAAGTCCTAATGCTCCTGCATTAAATCCTGCACCTGTTAAGCCGCCCGGAGCACCTGGATTTGGGGTGAATCCTGTCAGCGGTACAGCATTTGTTGTACCATTGATAATTGCATTCGCAATCGTATAAGCATTGCGATATTTGTCTGTTCTAAGCGGTGTGCCAGCGCCCACAGTTTGTCGTGCAAAATAGATCCAATTCCGATTAGGAGCTGTAGGCGAAGGCGTTAACAAGCTTTCGATAACTTGACCACCAGCTTGTCCTAAAAAGCCTTTTTCCGCATCGGATAAAGTTTCAGGATCTTTAGCTAATAGGTGATCTAGGTAACGTTTAACGCGATAATCATTAATATTATTCGGTAAATTCATTCCGGCGTTGTCTTGTAGTTCAAAAGCGCCTGTTCGAGAGTTTTTATTAGCTTTGTAAGCTTCAACTTGAGGTAGAAGCATTTTTTTAAGCTGAGTAGCCAAAAATACGTTTAACTGAGCTTCGTTGCTCGCACGGTCAAAAGTTATGCCTGGATTAATACTTGCCAAATACAAAGCAAGATAACGTTTATTTTCTGCACCAGTAGCACCACTAAAGAAATCTAAGGGAGCATTAAAAGGTGTGGCAGCAGTACCAGTTAGTGGACGGTTATTGAGTAAATCATCTAACCACCCATCTATCATCAAACTTAAATCACCATTTGCAGGTGCAACTAAACTTTGCCGCATCAGCGGAATGATACCATTAACGGTCGGAGGTGTTGTGTTTACTCCCATTAAAACTTCATGACGAGTTGGAGCCGGAGCTGCAGGCAAGCCTAAAGCTGCAGCGGTGGCAAATGTAGGTGCAGGCGTAGTACCTTCAACACCCACAAGATATTCGGAAATTAGTTTATCTTTTTCCGGATCGCCCGAATTATTTTGAATAGCCCAGCTATGGTAATTAGCAAGTAGATTTGGTGTTAGTGCGCGACCATTTATACTTACAGAAAATGGAGGATTAGCGGTATTGTCCCGACCAATTGATGCAATACTAATATCATAATCGTCTATCTCTAATCCTTTAACGGTTTTTAAAGCAGCACCTAAGTTATCGTAAAGTGTTGTTGCGTG
>CAYLRB010000020.1:0-1184 GCA_964386265.1 uncultured Candidatus Peribacteria bacterium
TGTAATTAGCCCATCGCACAGATAAGCGTTGTACATTGCTTCGATACAGTCCGCCGTTAAATCACGACTCATTAACGAATATTTCATGCCTTCCGATCCCATGGTAATACCATCACTGACAACAGGCGTGCCGGAAATGAACGGCTTACCGTTACTTGCTTCCGTTGCCTCTAAACAGATTCGCTCCAGTTCACGAATGTGATCGTTACAAGGTGTGGCGTTTGTATAGGCAGCTCCAATATAGATAATTGGCTTTTGAAAATCTTGATCTTTAAAATTGACTGCCCGCAACATTGCCCTTGCCGCAGCGCGTTTTGACCAACCTGAATCATCCGGCTGACCACCGGTTAACTGTGCACTTCTAAGAGTCATAGAAAAAGTTTAAACGGCTCACATATTAAGCCGCGTTGTAGTGCAGTGGCAAGTAAAAAAGGGATGATTAAACTAGAGAACAATGATAACTAACGGTAATGCTTAAATTCGCCAATCTATTGAGAACTGGCTTATCCAAAGCACTACAAACATTTGAAAGAGTAATTTGCAGCCTCTCCGTTAAAGTTTCAACATTGTGTCCACAATCTTTGTCAAAATCCAAGACCAATCCATTACTACCTTCCCCAAATTTAATAGTAACAACAATATTATTTTTGAGGGGATTACGTTGGAACAATTTTAGTACATCATCAACGATTTTAGCTGCAAAGTCTTCCTTAATATTCAACTGCTGAT
The DNA here is from genome assembly GCA_964386265.1 of uncultured Candidatus Peribacteria bacterium. Classification (GTDB taxonomy): domain Bacteria; phylum Patescibacteriota; class Gracilibacteria; order UBA1369; family UM-FILTER-41-14; genus CAYLRB01. The sequence continues at coordinate 730 of CAYLRB010000020.1, forward strand.
TAAAAACAAATGCGTTTAAATTTATTATGTCTTGAATCATTTCACCGATTTGCATTTGCACTTTATAAGCGGCACTAGTATCAGAAACTTGATCTTGACGCCCTCTCAAGTTATCAGAATACATTGCTGTACATTCCACCTTTAATTGCTGTGATATATTTCCCATAAATTTAATATTACAATCTTCTACCAAGCCACTTACTATACCACTAAATCACAATTCGACAACAACGTGCCAATCTTTTGCTGTCAACTAATTGGCTGACAAATCTAAAAAAAGACAAACCACCAAGCAAAACTGTTGTCAAAATTATTGACAGAAAATTACAAAAATACATATTTACCCTACAAAAAGGCAAAAAACCCCAAACAAATTTGTTTAATATTGCAAATTTCTTCCCTTGTCGTTACGATCGGTTTTACGAGCAAATTTATTTTGAATATGGAACAAAAAA
>CAYLRB010000020.1:1194-21389 GCA_964386265.1 uncultured Candidatus Peribacteria bacterium
AAAACTCCACCAGAGCGACCTGATCGAGCTTACACAGTCGCAGATGCAATTTTAGATGTCCTAATTGCTCATGGTGTAACCCATATTTTCGGTTATCCCGGGGGTGCAATTTTGCCGTTTTATGATGCACTACCGTACCATCCAAAGATTAAACATGTGTTAACGAGGCACGAACAAGGTGCGGCTTTCATGGCTCAAGGATGGGCTCGTTCAACTAAGCAACTTGGTGTTTGTTGCGCCACTTCAGGGCCGGGGGCTACAAACCTAGTTACAGGTATTGCCGATGCGATGCTGGATTCAATTCCGATTTTGTGTATTACTGGCCAAGTCCCTTTGCAGATGATTGGTAAAGATATGTTCCAAGAAGCCGATATGACAGGCGTAACTTTAAGTATAACAAAACACAACTATCTATTAGACGATCCAGCCAAAGCGGTTCATACCGTTACAGAAGCAATAAAACTTGCGCTTTCTGGGCGCCCTGGCCCGATTCACATTGATGTCCCTAAAGATATTATGGCCTCACCACATCCACGAGAGTTTGAGATTCCACTTATTGACTTGGCTGAAACTGATTCACACAAAGAAGCTTACCTTGGGCTTGATTCGCACGTAATTCAAGCTGTGATCGAAGCTTTAACCGAAGCAAAAAAACCGATTCTTTTAATTGGCCAAGGTATAAAACTGGCTAACGCCGAAACTGAATTACAAGCTTTTGTAGAACGCTTAGGTATCCCAACTGTAAACACAATTCTAGCCAAAGGCATTTTAAGTCCAGAACACTCTTGTTATTTGGGGATGCTTGGAATGCATGGCTACTACCACGCAAATATGGCAATGCATGAAGCTGACTTGATAATAAATATAGGGTCACGGTTTGATGATCGGATTGTTGGTCGTTATGATATTTTTGCCGAAAACGCCAAAGTAATTCACGTTGATGTTGATAAAGCTGAACTAAATAAGGTTGTAGCCGCAGATATAGCTGTTCATAGCGATGCTTTGCAATTCTTAAAACAGATTCTAGAGCATCCTTTACTTGCCAAACTACAAATTGAGCCTTGGTGGCAGCAGATTAAATTATGGCAAAAAGATAAACCATACAAGGAAGAGACCGAAATTTTTTCTATGCGCAATGTTTTAAAACAGTTAAATGAGATTGTAAAAGCTGATCCAGACAAGTTCGTGATTGCCGTTGATGTTGGACAGCATCAAATGTGGTCGGCACTATCTTGTGAAATTGAGAATTCAAAAGCCTGGCTATCTTCCAGCGGTGCAGGCACGATGGGCTTTTCACTACCAGCTGCAATTGGCGCGGCATTCGCAAATCCGGATAAAACCGTTATTACAATTAGCGGTGACGGTGGTTTCCAGATGAACATGCAGGAATTAGCCGTGATTAAGGATTACGATCTTAATGTAAAAGTCCTGATTTTAAACAACAACTACTTAGGAATGGTACGCCAATGGCAAGAATTGTTTTACGAAAACAACTACTCTGCTGTTGAGATAAGTTCCCCTGATTACATCAAAATTGCTGATGCCTACGCGCTTCCTGCTACCCGAATTAACAATGAAGCGGACTTAGTAAAATTAAAAAATGAACTTACAAACAAAGGACCCATTTTAATCGAATGTGTTGTTGAAAAAGAGGACAATGTATTCCCGATGGTTCCTGGTGGCAAACATTTAGGTCAAACTTTAACAGAATAATTATATGGTTGATGATGTTTACAGTTCAGAGCAGATAGCAAAGGAGCATTCGCTGCGCTATATCCATATTGTTAGCCGTAATGTTGTCGGTATTTTAAATAGAATTTGTTCATTAATGCGCCGTAAACGCTACAATATTGAAGATATAAGTGTGGCATTCGACGATGACAACAAGGCTCACATTACATTAGCTGTGGACGGTAGAATCTTAGATGTGCAACAGATAATTTATCAGATCAACAAACTACATGACGTCTTTTCGGTCAATGATGTTACAAGTCACCATGATCAGATTTATCATGCGTTTTATGTAAGAGCTAAAACACGAGGAGGTAGCGAATTTAAAGATTTCCCCATTGAACCAATGCGCATTGTCTGCGATCCAGAAGGCTGTAAAGGAATTTTCATGGCAACTTTAATGCAAGCCGCTGATTTGAGCGAATATCTAAATACAAATGAATTTCATTATATTCGCCGAATCATTAGCATGATCTAATATTCGCGCGAAGGTGCGAACTTTGCGATCCCTCTTACAAAGTTTTAGGTGTCCAACCTGGTTCCCAAAAATTACCGAACTCTTTGGGCTTAGAGACAGATTTACCAAGGTCATTAATTCCGTATAATTCTCCATTATCCGCGGCTTCACGCAAGATATTAAACATTATATCTTCACCTTTTGCCTCTACAGCAGCCAAAAAACGACTATCAATTGAGTTTACTAGCTTGTTAGCACGATCACGTTTTTCTTTATAATCTTCGGCAGAGGTATCAAATAAATAGCCAAAATAAGCCTCTTTCTCTTCTTCACTATTAATAAGGCCGTAAGCACGTAAAATTCGTTCCATAACTCCATTAATTTTGTCGATATGATCTGAAAGTGGATGATTACCGTCAACACCAACAGCTTCATTTAAATCACTTGCGGTCATACCATCAATTTTAGACTCAGCTTTTTTAAAACAACCGTTAAAATAATATATGTATGAGGGGATCATATTCTTGAGAATTGTTTCTGGTTTAGTAAAAACACTATCACGCACCTTGTACTCACCTTCTCGCGGCATTGCACATATGGATGCCAATGCCATTCCATAACCTGCAAACCCATTTTTTAAGCCTGCCTTGGTAAATTTTGCATTACCATTGTTAGCACCCAGTACATTTTGTTTAATATCACTCAAAGTGGCGTAAGGAATAATAAAATGTGCATCGTCATGATCCATATTACCTGCTCTTAAACCTTTATTCACACGTTCAGCCACCATGTAGTGAACATTCCAATCTTGCCAGAACAGCCTATTAACGGCTTCCACATTCATACGATCGAACTTGCCATTGGCGGCAAAATTACGATTAGGCTGAGGATCAAAAGCAATAGCCAATTCTTCAACATAAGGATCTGGCATCCTACCTCGTCCTTCAATTGGCTGCAAACGCACAATTGTGTCCAAGAATGGCAAACTATTATTGAAAGTATTGATTTTAGAAAGATCACGTTTACTTAAAAGTGTTTCTCCACGCGCATTTTTACGTATTAAACCATTAACCAAGTAAAAAACTTTATCTTCAATTTCTGCTTTTCCTTTCTCAATAATAAAGTACAAAAACTTGGCATAACGTAATGGATTTACATAGTTACCTTCCATATGGTCCAATAGCATGTTGTGTAGCTCAGCCTGAATATTGTGCCCTTTTGTTTGGCCTTCAAAGTTAACGGCATCATTTGTAAAGCTGTCCATCTTGCTTTTGTAATGATTATCCGCATCGTTAAAGTAGTTCAAACCACTTGGCTCTCCATAAAAGTAATCTAGCGCACGGATTAGATATTCTTGCGCCTTTTCTGGCTCATCTTGATAAGTATAAATTGGAATATGCAGATGATAACCACCAGGTTTTTTGTCTAGAATGCGATTGATCGTGCGCCACATGTTCATATCGTCGAAACGCAGGAGACCTTTTTCCGAAAGTAGATTTAAACAAGCTTTCGTTTCATCAATATTCGAACTTGCGTACATACGGTCTTTAATATCCCATTCAGAAAGTTGGCTCATACCATCTTGATATTTACTGGTACCTTCGTTTTCCGCTTCCTGACGCATAATACCAAATTCACGACCAAGACGACCCGGCAACTTACTAGCTGAGTTACCCACCTTCTCCTTACTGTAACGCTCATAATTACGCTTGAAGAAATCCATGGTTACTTCACCTACACGTTCAACATCTTCAAAACTCAAAAAGCTGACATTATTCCAAACATCTCGGAACAAACCTGGATAAGTTGACATTACACCAACTTCACTTGGTTTTTCATCTTTTTTGGGTTCATCTGGTTTTTTAGGTGGATCAAAAACAACAACGTTGGTGTCTTCCTCGGGTGACATTGGCATTATTGGTTCACCGTCTTTACCAATCTCGGCTTTGGGAGCGGCATCAGAACTATTTGGCTTATCTGGCTCCGAATATGGCTCAAGCTCATTATCCTTTGCTAAACGTACGAACTGAGCTAGTGGCATTTTTTCGCCATTACTCAAAACAATTTCAGTGTCACTGACGCTCTTAATTGTCACATACCCTTCATTACCATCACTAATACGGAATCCGGGTTTTAAAACAATCGGATTTGGATTTGTTTCAGGCTTACGATCAGGATGCTCTGCTTTAATTACTGTTGGTAGCTTAGCTAAAATTCCGTTTGCTTGGTCTACTGTAACTTTATGGCCAACGTTACGCTTACGCCACCAGCGAGCAAATTCACCAAAAGTAAATTCGTCGCGTTGATCTGCTGCAACCTCTTTTTCTGACCACAAATCAGTAGGCTCGTGCATATACGGCACTTTTTTGTCCAATTTGATGATCTGCTTTTTGGGATCTAACTCAGTAATTTTAACGCTATCAGCTGTTACCTCTCTAGCATTTTCCCCAATTCCATTTTGATACTCCAACTCATCTCCGACTTTCAATCCTTGTTCAAACTGCTCTAATTTAAGCCGACGATGCAGGTCTGATTGATCTATGTACACTTCGGCAACTGTGGGATTGGATAAACGTGTCCACTCGTCAAATTTTGCCATTGAGTAAACCTCTGTCTCGGTTTTTCCATTAATTTTTTTTTCGATAGTTAGATAAAGCTGCTTGTCGGGCGTAACACCGTGCTCTCGGAAATAGGTGCGAGTTTCGGGGTCTAAACGATCCTCCCAAACTACGTTTGTAATTGTGGCATAGCCATTTAAACCATTCTCTTTGAACTGTAATTCTGTCCCCTTTTTGGGCGTAATCCCGGTCATTTTGGCCAAATAAAGCTCATCGGCCGCTTGTGTTCGATAATTAGCTACCTCCTCATCTAGTTTATCAAAAATAGCTTGTGCTTCTTTTTCAAAATTTTTACTAGCTTGTTCTTTAAGCTTGTGAATTGATTGAAATTCGTTAAAAAAGTCATTGTTATTGGCCAATTCTGGATAATCTTTAAGAGCCGTCTTAAACTGCTCCCTGTAAAGATCTGACGTAGGATTAAGGCGAAGGATCTCTTTTAACTTAGCTTGATCAAAAATAGCTTTATGTTTTTCGCAAAGATCGGCTATTTTTTGAGACTGCTCCTTATCTTCTTTATTGTGTTTTTCGACAGCTGCAACTTTTGCTTTCCAATCAGTACCTTGTGCTAACGGTAAAGCTTTTAATACTTCAGAAACTTGTTCCTGTGGAATGCTGCGAGCGGCATCTACAAGTTCATGTTTTTGTTCTGGACTGACAGCTGACTTATTTTCTTCAACTTTGGTACCACTTTTCTTCTCATTTTTTTTGCGAATAACCTCTAAGCCGCGTTCGAACTCATAAATATCTGGCTCGTGGAGTACACCGTTTAACTGATAATCTAAATAGCCAACTTCTTCGGTATTGTCGGCTTCTAAAATTTCGTTTGCCATATCGTTCATGGCATCAAGCCCAAACCCTTTGCGATCAGCTAATTGTTTTTTTAGACGAGCTGTTCTTTCCTCCGGCTTTTCCTTTATTTTGATTTTTTTCCACTCCGCAATTTCAGCTTTCTTTTGCTCCTCAAAACCACCTTCGGCATTGCCAATTTTATCATTCTTTTGATTGTCACTGAACGATACTGAACTGTGTGGACTTTCTAGTGGTAATCGAAACATATTATTAGTTATTTGTTTAACTTATTTTTAGTTTTGGGTTTCTTCTACGGCTTCATCTTTATCGTATAACTCTTTAAACTTACTGTCTTTGCGGATTGCAATTCTTAAATCTTGTAGTGTTCTATCACTAATGTCACTTAACCGCTTAGCCTTATCTGCTTCGGGATCAATATTAACACGTTTTAAAATTGCTGTCGCCTCTTCTGGTTTAAATTGCTTGCTTAATACATTATAAAGGTTCTCGACTTTTAGTTCACTGCGCGCTTTTGTATCAAGTTCTGAGTTTTTGTCCAGATTGGCAAAAGCTGAAAGCCAGCGTCGAATTCGATTACGATCTTCTGTGATATTTTTACTCTCGTTAACAAAGCTATTAAGATCAGTGAAGTGTTTTTCGCTTTTTTTCTTAGGCTCTTCCAGATAGCCAGCAGTTTCCAACTTACTTTGAACCCCTCTCAACCCATTTAATAGGCCAACTCCTGAAACACCACCTGTTTTAGCATCAGTCCTTGTTGTTGGAATAATTGGAGCAACCATTGGTAGACGTTTTAACCAGTCAACCTGACCATCAATAAAGCCTTTAACACCGTTAACTAGATCGGCTGCGAATGTACCTTCTGCGGCATTAAGACTAACCTTGTAAACCACACCCACTGTTGTAGCGGCAATAATAATTTCTTGCAAGCTAGATAAGCCGGGGAACGGGGTTGCAAACTGCTCACCTATTTCAAGCCCCAAAGAGGTTGGGCCAACCTGTTGCATTGCCGAAAGCATGATGTAGCCTATCGATAAACCAAAGGCGATTTTAATTGGCGCGATAATATGTTTTGTAAAAATTTCCACGCCATCAAAATCTTCAGCTCCAACGCCTTCAGGTAGAATCACCTTCAATGCAGCAAAAGGCGAAAGAGCAATAATAGCCCAAAGAGCTACTAAACGAGCAATTAAAACTAGTAACAAGCTCACAAATGCAGCAATATATAAGACATACATAGCCGCTGCAAACAACAAGTTAATAGTCAAACTTTGAAGACTTGGATTTTGCCGTGCAAACTCACTCGGATCCAATAATTTATGAATTTTCCCAAACTGCATTGCCATGACCATAGCGACATTGTCTTTACTAAAAGATCCAAAAAATGCCCTGGCCTGTTCAGTATAACTGTTATCTGTTGCACAAATTTTGTCAGCAATTTGAGCTCCATCAATCGCTCCAAATTCGTTTTTTGCGCTAACACCTTTAAAAGAGTTTGAACTACAGATGTCTTGTGCCAGAACGTTGTTCTGCGCAACACCTAGCTCTTCTTGAACTGTAGTTGGCAAGCTAAAAACTGCTACGGTTGCCACATTAGCGGCATCCAGTGCTACCTTAGCTCCGAAAAATGAAAAATTTACGAGCACCAAAGCCAAAATAAACTTCGGCATTATCTGTTTAATAACATAATTACCCTCATTATCCAGAGCCACAACGTTATAAAGTGCAATACCAACTAACGCCACAACAAACAATAAATTAACTAGATTACGAATTTGCGCCCAGATGGTAAGCAAGTAATCCTCCATTCCACCGCCAAAAATCAGATTATTATCTAATAAAGCGCCAATTAATACTAAAATCGGCCAAATTAAGAAATTGAGGAAGTACAAAATTACTGAAAAAAATGTAGATAAACTGTTTAATCCTTCAAGCCAAAGACTTAAGGCACTAGGCTCATTTGTAACGGCGGGTGTAGCAGCTTGTGCAAAGCTGATTTCAGGCATTAAGGCAGTAACAACCATTGATACTACAAATAAAACCAATACTAGTTGTGTACTCTTCTTTTCAAATAAATCTTTAATGCGGGTAATTATGCTCATTTTTTCAGTTTTAATAAATCAAATTTAAAAGTGGAAGACCAGTAACCAAACCACCACCTGCTAAACCAGTACCAACAAAAGCATACTTTAACCATTTAATTGGCTTCTTTGTGCTGCTTTGGCGACCGGCAGAGACTTGAACCTGAGTCCTAAGTTGTCCAGGCAAACCAAGTGGCTGGTTAGCAACCAAACTTGCATTTGCGGCAACTTGCCGCCCTGTTAGCTCTCTTTTTTCCTGAGTTGTATTAGTTCGAATTTGTCGATTGTACTGTCCCCTCAGCCTTTCATTTTCTAAATCAGCAATCTCTTTGCCTAAAAATGCCGCTGGTAAATAATTTCGTTGCTTGCTATTAGCCGCATTTTCTACAATATCTAAACTGTTTGAAGATTTAATTTGACCAACTTCACGTAGTTTACCATCAGCACTAGGATTTCGATTCTCAAGCACAAACTCAGTTGAGGTAGACCGAAAACTCAAATCTTCAAGTGGTGCAGCTAACGGCTCAGCTACGGGTATTGTTGTCAAAAATTCTGACCCTACCGCCGCACTAAACTTCGCAAACGCTGTATTAAGACCTAAACTATTCAACTTTGGTCGCTCCAAAAAATGCCAAATAAAATTGCGCTCTGTATCTTGTGCAAATTTATACTCTTCGACCGGTATTGTTCCTAAAAAAATCGTCAAAATGCGCTCTTGCTCATGGATTGTTATAGTTGGTAAAGCTCCAAAAAACAATCCTTGTAGCCTTTTACTACCTTTAATTAGCTCATTTACAATCTCTTGTTGCTGGTAAACCGTTTTACTTTGCCAAAACTGTTGCCACAAAAGCATTTCACGCTCCAATGAAATTGCGTCGTTTGTTGATGTATTAGGTGATTTAATAATGTTCCAAATGCGTAACAACTCATCCTCACCAATAGTTCTGCGCAAATCTTCTACAACATCTGAGTTATTGTAATCATCAATCATCTCTGAATTCACAACCAACTCAATATAGACCTCCAGCGGCTTTAATAAGTCACTGTAATAGTCTTGCTGATTTTGAATTATATTGTTGAACATTTTAAACTTTATATGATTTTACCTTTTCTAGCCCAACACCCACGTTGTCTGGATCATTAATATTGTAAACGTCCTGCAAGCGCGCGATCTCAAGCAATGATTTAGTTAAAGCTTCTGGCTGCTGATTTCGCAACTTATTAAAATCTGCCGTCGTTTGACCAGTGAGATTTTCGGCAACTGAATTCAAGAATGTTGTGGGATTATTACGCTCAAGGCCGGACTTAGCACTCTCCCAGACAGGAGAATTGACAGCCTTAACTAGGGCCTGATGCAGCTCTGTCCGTCCATAAAACTCATTTTTATTAACCAAGTTAGCAACCGCCTCCGTTGACTTCTTCTTAACCAACTCTTTATCTTCTTCTAAATTGAGATAGTTTTTGTAAATACTTTTCGTAAGAACACCTGGCTTATCGCTTGCCTCAGCAGTTGAAACCTCTAAACCACCAAGCGCCACCGCACCGCCAAGCGCTGCAACCGTTAGCTGTTTTAACGCGAACTCATTTTCGCCCCTGATAAATGTACCACTAGCAAGTAACGCATTAACCAAAAATGTTAATGACCCCATAAAGGTTGCTGCTAAGCCAAGCATCCGCCGGTCGCTAGTAAGAACATTGGCACCAAGTCCAAAGCCACCCTTGCCACCTGTCTGACTCATCAAAGCGTCGAATAAGCGGTTACCAGTTGCTTGCATTTTAGGATCATTTAAATTTGGTGGCTGCGCTTCATTGAACCTTTTAAATGCCTGTTCAAGCCCCTTTTCCTTGCCTAAACTAACAAACAATGGCTGCGATACTTCTTTAATAGTCTGCTGATTACACAACCCACTGTAAATTAACAACTCTCCCAAAGTTAATGCTTTTAAAGCCAGTTCTGGATTTTTCTCAGACTCAGTAACCATTTGATTAAAAATTTTCACCCTTTGATCTGGGCTCAAAGATCTCATCATAACAACCACAAACTCAGCGTTTTTAAACTCTTGCGAAGCTGTATCAAACTTTTCATTCATCAAATCAGCTACCAGCTCTTTCTTTAAAATAGTAACCACTAGGGCTTGTTGTTCAGCTGTTAATTCAATGTTTGACGACTGTTTATTGTAAATCTCTGCAAATTTAGCTTGTTCTCCCTTATTTAAGCTTTTTTTAAAATGCTCTTGAGCTGCCCTTAAAGGAGCTCCCTCATCTGTCAAAACTTCTTGCCCCAACTTCATACGAGCCAACTCTGGCGTTAGCTTGTTAGACTCATCCTTAGCTTCCGGTAATTTATTTGGGTTTTCTGGTGACATAAATGTCTAAAGACCAATTAAATGATTGATTTTTTCGCTGAGAGTTTTTTCTTTATCCGCCCACTCTGGCAGCTTTTTGTTAAGAAAACTGCTTATTACCTGAGGATCTTGATCATCCAAAAACAGTGTTAATTCGTATTTGTAGCGATTATTCGGTATTAAATGAATCTCTTTATGAAATGGCGGCTGATAATCAACCCAAAAAGTTTGAAACATATTGTAGCTATAGACTTTGTTTCCAACTCTTATGCCAAAATCATTCAGGGAAATCTCTACAACCGGAACTTCTTGCTGCTGAAAATAGTAATAAAACCCAGCAAACAGAATAACAGCAATAGAAAACAACCACGAATTTGCAACAATTCCGTAAACAACTAATGCACAAACTACAAACATAGCTACTGGTCCCCACCAAAATGGTCTTAGCTTATGAACAAATAGTGGTGCTTCCCATTTTAGTTTTGCCTCTTCAAAAGCTTTTTGCTCAGTTTTTGACAACTCCTTAAACTGCATAGCTTCGCTTTGAATAGAGCTTTTTAGCTGATTATATCGGTCGTTAATTTTTGCTAACTTTTCTCTCATGAAATTTAGGCATAATTAAATCTAATTATTATACCTGAAAGTGAAGAAAATAACAATAGGGGGAGCGGTGAAAACCGCTCCCCCTTGGTTTCTTCAAAAGTTTGTTACAAACTTCAAGAAGTTACTTTACATAAGGAATCAAAGCCATAAAACGAGCGCGTTTAATTGCACGTGCCAATTTTTTCTGATTTTGAAGACTAACACCAGTATAATATCTGGCCTTAATTTTTCCAAATCTTGTAATGTACTGCTTGATTAGACCTAAGTTTTTGTAGTCAACATAGTCGATACCAGCCGCTTTAATTGGACAACCTTTCGGTTTAGCCTGTGCTGCTGCTTGTTGAGCTTTTGGATTAAAATCGTTCATAAATTGTTTAAATACAGAATTGACTAGAATTAGAACATGTCGTCACTTGGAATCTCTTCACCCAACACTTCATCCGCTACTGGCTCACTACCGGCGTAGTCATAATCGTCATCGCCATCAGCTTCACGTTTAGAAAGGATGATTAAATCTTGAGCAACAATTTCAGTTTTGAAGCGGCGTGTACCATCTTCAGCTTCCCAACTACGAGTTTTTAGATAACCTTCAACGTAAACTAGTTTACCTTTTTTTAGGTTTTTACTTGCAAATTCAGCTAAACGAGCCCAAACAACTACTTCGTGGAATTCTGTAGAAGTTTGATCTTGGCCAGTGCTGTTTTTCCATTTACGATTTGTTGCGATCCCAAAAGTAGCTAAAGGCTGACCGTTTTGGCCTGTCTTCATCATTGGATCACGAGTAAGGTTTCCGATTAAAATTACTTTATTTACGCTCCGCATTTGTTTCTAGGGTTATGAATTACAAAATACTAAACTTTTAAGTCATCATCATTGATGATAGCATCCAGTTTACCTTCTAGGTTGCCGGCCTTTTTTGTAGTTTTAGCAGCTTTTGGCTTTGCTTCAACCTTTTGATCAGCAGTAGTATCATCATACTTAATGATTTCGTGATCTTTAGGTAATTTTGTCAACAAATGTCTTAAAACATTTGGATTGATACGAATGTTGCGCTCGAGATCAGCGAACTTTTCTGTTTCTGCACCTTCAAAATAGAAGATGTGGTAATAACCTTCTTCGAAGCCTTTAATCCGGTATGCTAGATCACGCTTTTGCCAGTCGTCTTGATGGTAGATTGAACCACCAGCTTCAGTGACATAGTCCTTAATCTCTTTTAGGACTGTTTTGCGTGCTGCTTCCGCCAGATCCGGGCGTACAATGAACATAAGTTCCATGCGCGCTGCTTCGGAAATTGCTTTTGGCATATGCTCTCCTTGGTTAGTGATATATATTCAAGCCCATTCTTATTACAGATGGGCAGAAAGCAGGCGTACTTTAGCAACTACTACAGCTAAGTGTCAATAGGAACTATCTACTGCCAAGATACCCTTCCATAATCATCCGCGCTACAGCAATAATAAGTAGTAGCAAACCTTCTTTACGACTTAATTTCCAGCCGGTGCGCATCATGACCAAGATTAGTCCGATAGTGAAGACCAAGATTATCATTGAAAACACGTTGTCCGGTAAACCGAAGATTGTTCGAGAATCTAATGCTAATGGAGCAACTAAGCTACTTACACCAATAATACCAAGTGTATTGAAGATATCTGAACCAACCACATTACCTACAGCGATGTCAAATTTACGTTTGATTGTAGCTACCACTGACGCGGCAACTTCTGGCAAACTAGTACCGGCAGCAACGATTGTCACGCCAATTGCCCATTCCGACATTCCAAAGCTTTGAGCTATTTCTACAGCGGCTTCAACTACATGATCAGCTGAATTAACCAGGAAATACAAACTCACAACGACCACAATTGCGGCATCATACCACTGTTTCTCCTTACCATGAAGAGCGATCGCCTCAGCTTCAATCTCTTCCGCCTCTTCAACTGCTGGCGCATCTTTTTTAACAAATAAGTAAACATTATATGCAACTAACGTTGTCAAAAGCATTATTCCCTCCCAACGAACTACTTGCTGATCCCAAATAACATACAAGGCCATTAAGGTAGAAATGAATAGCACAACCCCGTCGCGGTAAACCATTTTGCGATGAATTTTTTGTGCATGCATTAAAGCAATTACCCCTAATATAAAGCCCAAATTAAAGATGTTTGAACCTATAACGTTACCCACAGATAGTGCACCTTGCCCATCTAATGCAGCAATTACTGACACAGCAATTTCAGGAGCTGACGTTCCGATTGAAACAATCGTTAATCCAATTAGTATTTCTGGTAACTTAAAAATCTTGGCAAGTTGCACACTTGCATTAATCAAATAATGCGCAGCAATACCCAAAACCACAAGTCCAGCAATCAAAATCAGAACGTTGGTAAGCATAAGTTTACAGATAAGAATAAAATTTGTATTTACAGTTGGAGATTATATGCAGGTCAATTGACAGATGCAAGCAATTACGGCACACTAATTCAGTAATTTAAGCTCACTTTTGTCAAACAAATACCTATTCAGCTCTGAATCAGTTACAGAAGGACATCCCGATAAGATGGCGGACCAGATTTCGGACGCCGTTTTAGATGCAATTTTAGCAGCAGATCCACACGGGCGCGTTGCCTGCGAAACGCTTGTTACAACTGGCTTAGTACTTGTTGCTGGCGAGATTACTACTTCTACCTACGTTGATATACCAAAGATTGCGCGTCAAACAATTCAAAAGATTGGTTATGATCAAGCAGAATACGGTTTTGATCACAAAGCGTGCAGCGTTTTAACAGCAATTGACGAACAAAGTCCAGATATCGCGGTGGGTGTTAATAAAGGAACTGGTGTTGATAAGGCGCAAGGAGCTGGTGACCAAGGTATGATGTTCGGCTTTGCCTGTAAAGATACACCTGAATTGATGCCGCTACCTATTATGCTTTCGCACAAATTGTGTCGTGGACTAGCTGACTTACGAAAAGCTGGAGTACTTAGCTACCTTCGCCCAGATGGCAAAGCACAAGTAACGATTGAATACGAAGGCTTTACACCAATTAGAGTGCACACCGTTGTAGTTTCAACCCAGCATAGCCCAGAAGTTAGCCAGGAACAAATTAAAACTGATCTACTTGAGAAACTTATCAAACCAATTTGCGGCGACTTTTTTGATAAAGAAACAATTGTCCATGTAAATCCGACAGGCAGGTTTATCATTGGCGGCCCTCCTGGAGATGCGGGATTAACAGGTCGCAAAATCATTGTAGATACATATGGCGGCATGGGACGCCATGGTGGGGGTGCGTTTTCCGGAAAAGATCCAAGCAAGGTTGATCGTAGTGCTGCTTACATGGCTCGCATGGTTGCAAAAAACTTAGTTGCAGCTGGCTTTGCAGAGCGATGCGAAGTTCAACTTGCTTATGCAATCGGACTAAGTGAACCTGTTTCAATATTTATTGATACATTTGGAACTGCTCGTGACAACGAAGATTTAGTTAAATTGGTTAGAAACAAATTCGATCTAACTCCAGAAGGGATCATTCGCAACCTAGACTTGCTCAGACCTATTTACAGCCAGACCTCTGCCTATGGCCACTTCGGCAAAGAAGGTTTACCGTGGGAACAGGTTGTTTTATAGTTCTGACGATACCTTCTGTACAAGTTGTCTGCCTTGGTAAGATTGCCTGAAAGTTGTAGTTTCCACTCGGCTGGATCTTTTTGCTCATTTTTGATCATGCCGTTATGCGCATATTGGTGATGTATGTCACATAATGGTACTACGGACTCATGACTTCCCCCTTCTGCATACCTTTCTCTGTGATGTAACACCTCAACTTCACGGTTACACCCCTTGTATACACAAAGCTTTGGCATTGCTTTTTTGATTGCTGCCGGTATATATCGTGTTCTTATTTGTGACCCCAGGATCACTTTTTGCACGCTTAGTTTTTTATCTTTTTTCTCCGCTTTTTGTTCTTGCAGCTCTAGTAGTAACTGCTCCAATGCTTGTTCATCCGTTAAACCTTTTTCTAGTTTGGACTTTAAACTTCTAAAACAGGTTGTTGCTTTTACACTTAGTTTTATCCTAATTGTAGATGCAACTTTGCCGCTGCGTACTTCTCTAACTGCGGCTTCCAACGCTGACTTACTTAAACTTCTAGCTTTTTCTAGCCAGACTGCTTCTGTTTCTTTGGTCGCAACTCTCGCTACTAGGTTAATTTTATGGATCCCCAATTCAGCAATTGCTGCTTTTAATAACTTTTTTCCCCTTAAATGCTTTTCTAGCCTTAATGTCTTTTTTACTACTCCTTTGCTTAACCCTCCATACTTACCGGCATATTCCACGATTGTAGCACAGTACTTTTTGTATATTCCACTATTATATATATCCGGCAACAAGCTTAACAACGTGTACGTCAACTTGTTCCGCTCAAGTCCTAATTTAACAAACTGTTTGTGTAATTCTTTGTTCATCTCCTTGGTGGTTAAATCTTTTGTGTTCCACACTCTAGCACAAATCCGTGGTGAGTTCAAGCTCACCACTCCCATTTCCCCATTACTTTTTTTGACAACATAAATCACCCTCAAGGGTAAGCTCAAGGTTCTTTAACTTGTTACAAAATTTTGCAAACCGTCCAGCACCAAAAATCTCACCCCGGGATCACTTTTTGCAGCACAACCTAGAGAATGCCACCCACCCCATGCTATTTGCCTTAAACTAAAGCCATTTGCGCCACTTAAAAACAGCAAGCATTCCCAGAACAACGCTCACCATCACACCTATTACAATCATGAATGAATGCTCACTTTTTGCGAAAGGAAGGGTGTCCAAATTCATCCCATACACCCCCGAAATAACAGTCAATGGAAGCATAACAACAGAGAAAAATGTAAGAGCTTTAATCACATTATTTGTATTCCTAGTTAAAAGCGCCTCATTTGTGCTCTCCAAAGCCACGATTGTGTCATGCGCCAACTCAACAAGACTACTTATGCGCGTAATACTATCTCGCAAATCATTCAAATGCGTCTTAGAAAAGCCTTCTTCAAAATTCTTAAATCGCTCAACCAACTCCTTAATAAGATCTAGCTGATTAGTTACAATACGCCTAAAATGAAGAATATTTTTCTTAGCTAAAAGAATCTGGTGCAAATAATCATGACTATCTTTACTATCCAAAACTCGCAACTCCAATTCCCCCAGCTTATGCTGCAAATCATACAGTACGCCAAACGAAGCATCACTAGAAATCTTCATAATCCTGTAAAGCAACATGCCTGTACCTTCTTTTAAATAACTTTTTACTAAATTTTTATTAGCAAAAAAATCCGCCGCCATCTTCTCCAACTGCTTATTACTGTGGTTAACCGTAATAATGTAATTTTTACTGACAAAAACATCTACCTCATTATTAGTAAGCTCGGCGCCATGCAGATGCCACTGCGCAAACTGAAGAATAATAAAATGGTAACCGTCAAAAGTGTCGACTCTCGTGTACTCTTCATCCGAAATACAATCTTCGTAATGCAGCTCATGAAACTTAAAATTTTCTCGTAAATAACCAATATCGTCATCATTTGGATGTTCAATGTGAATCCACTCCACTTTTCCTACTTTTACTTTTTGCAACGACATATTAGGTCTCAGTAATTACAAACTATTATAACACAAAAATCCGCTCATTTCCCGCTTTTCGATTGACAGAGCCAGACTTAGTTGCCTTCCAAAGGGATTTGCCTTGCAAAAAAAGTAAAACCGCTTTAGCAATTAATAGCTAACTGCCTGTAATCTAACTGCAGAAATTTTGGATTTAAAAGCGACAATTAGAGAGGCTTGGGATTTTGCTCAAGAAGAAAAGACAATGATGTACTGGTATGCGTTTTTACCAGCATTAATATCCACGATTGCCGGTATTATTTATATTGCTTATCAAGCTATAAATTTTAAACGGTACTTTGCCCATGAACAAGGTGTAATTGGCGATTTAATACAAGCCGCATGGCAGTTTGTAAGCAGCAATCCAACACTTCTGCCAATAATCTTGGGTATTGCGGTAGTAATTGCGATTTTGTACCTATTATACCCATCTTATTGCGAAGGTGCACTGATTCAGCTAATAGCGCGACGACATAACGGCCAAGAGATAAAAATGTCTCAGGGCATAATTTTTGGAGCTAAAACTTTTTTCCCGTTTCTTGAATTTAATGGCTTACTAAGCTTTTTCAGCTTAAGTGCACTGTTAGGCTACGCAACGATTATTTTGCGAACACTGGGCCCCGATATCCTAAAATTCATGAGCATCTTCTTTATCCTAGTTGCCGTCCTAAGCGTAGTAATGTCTTTTTTATTCAGTTATGCGCAATATTTCATGGCAATCGACCATGACGGTGTTTTTTCAGCTATCGGAAAAAGTACCAACTTAGTAGTTACAAATTGGCATTCAACATTTTTAGTCGTACTTTTACTATTACTTATTGGCTTAAGAGTCATTGTGAATCTAATTTTGATAATCGTAATCCCAAGTTTGATACTACTAGTTGCTGGGTTTTTTGCCAGCATTGCACTGACCTATATTGGAAATATCTTAGCTGTAATTTTTGTACTAGCTGGACTGTTTTTAGCCGGCTACCTTGGTGGCATTATGAGCGTTTTCTCTCACGCAGTTTGGACACTAACTTTTTTGAAACTGACATCAGATGGAGAACTTTCTGCACGAGACAGCTAAAAATTCTTGTTTTTTGATTTCTAATTTTGTGCTAAGCTGACGGCAACAAAAAATTGTTTAATTAAAGTTTATATATGGAAATTTCTTGGCATGGTCATAACTGCTTTTTAATTCGAGGAGAAGACGCAACAATGCTTATTGACCCTTTCCCAGGCGTTGATATCCCTAAAAATCTAGAAATTGATGTTGTAGCTCTTACGCAAGCTGGCGGCTCTTATTCACAAAAACCTGAAGATATTAAAGCTCGTCATTGTTTTGACTGGCCAGGCGAATATGAAGCTAGTGGCATTGCTGTTACACTACAAAAAACAAGCAGCAAGACTGAGGAAGATAAACTGATGATTCATTTTGAAATCGATGGATTCAACTGCGCAAACTTAGGTTTTAGCGACCAAGCAATTAGCAATAGCGAAGCTGAAACACTAGGAAATGTAGATATTTTGATGTTACCTACTGGTGGTAAAGATGTATTAACTGCCGATAAAGCAGTAGAAGTCACAGAAACCATTGAACCAAAAATCATTATCCCAGCTTGTATTGCTGCCGAAAAACATGGTGGAGAATATGAACCGGTTGCAAATTTCATTAAAGCTGTTGGAGTAACGATGCCTGAGCCTCAAAAAAGCTATAAGATCAAAGCTACCAGCGCTTTACCCGTAGAAACCACTGAATACATTGTGCTGGAGTTAAGCTAGTCTCTAGTTCCTGTAGTTTAAACGGATAGAACGACTTCCTCCTAAGAAGTAGATTCAGGTTCAATTCCTGGCGGGGACACCATTGGTGAATTATGCTTTTGGTAATTTGCAATAATTTGTTCTTCTAACTTTTGGATAACACTTAGTGGCTGACTAGGGCCTCTTCTTCTATCATTATAAACTCTTAAATTATTCAAAGCATCAATATATTTCTGTTTATCTTGTTTTGTAGCTATTTTCATAATCAAATTGATTCTCAATTTTCGAGTAGAATCTAAAATCATATTAGCTTGTTCAAGATCTAAGTTCAAAATTATCAAATCAGTTTGGTCCTCTAAAATTTCATATTTTAAAAGCTCTAATCTACTAATTAATATTGCTCCAAAATTGACTAACAAACTTCCAAATGCAGTTTTAAGCTTCCGGCCAGTTATATCATCAATTTGCTTCTGTACTTCTTTAATAATATTGGAAACTGATTCAATGATTTGATTTGTAACCTCTAAGTGCTTGATAACAACATTAGGCTCTAATGCTTTAAAATTGCTAATTGATTCTGCTATTTCCTTAGTAATACTATGTAAGTCTTCAATTTCGCCCAAAAGCGAGTCTGGATCATCTAAATGTTCTTGAGGCAAACCTTCCATAATTTTACTACTGAAGAAAAACTAAAAATACAACTACACTAGACCGCTTATCATCCTCCATTTTTCGCTCAAGTCAATCCCTTCTCAAATAAAAAGTCACCTCGGGGTGACTTTTTCCAAATAACTAAAGAGACCAGACACTGGTGTCCGGCCTCTTTTACGTGATGCTTGCGCATCTACTATTTAAACTCTACAGTAGCACCTGCTTCTTCTAAAGCAGCTTTTACTTTAGCAGCTTCGTCACGATCAATACCTTCTTTAACAGCTTTTGGTGCGCCATCTACTAGATCTTTAGCTTCTTTCAAGCCTAGACCTGTAAGTTCGCGAACTACTTTAATAACAGCGATTTTTTGAGCACCTGCAGAAGCTAGGATAACATCTACGTTACCACTTTCTTCTTCAGCACCGGCAGCAGCGCCACCAGCTGGCATCATACCACCTGCCATCATCATTGGAGCAGCAGCAGAAACACCAAACTCTTCTTCAAGAGCTTTAACTAGGCTAGCTAGTTCTAGGACAGAAAGTTCTTTAACCATGTCCATAATTTTTTGCGCGTTTGCGCTTAGTTCAACTTTTTCTTCAGACATTGTGAAGGGGTTAGATTGATAGAACAATTAATAAACTTAAAAAAGCTAAGCGGCTTTTTCTTTTTCCTCTTTGATAGCGTTAATAACACCAGCAAAGTTGCGGAGAGTTCCATGAAGAACGCCATGGAAGCGTGAAACCGGAGCGTTGATTGTACCAACGAACTTGGCCATAAGCTCTTCGAATGAAGGTAGATCAGCAAGTTGTTTGGCTTCGGCTTTTGAAAGCACTTTGCCACCCATAAATCCGCCCATAAGCTCGAGTGTATCGAGTTCCTTACCGGCTTCTTTAATCAACTTAGCTGCACTAACCTCGTCGTCTAAACTGAAGGCTAAGGCAATTGGACCATCTAAAACTTCGGCGGGGATTTCTTCGTAACCTGCAGACTTAGCAGCAATGCGCATTAAAGTCTTTTTAGCTACGACGAACTTTACGTTTTGCGAGTGCATTTGACCACGCAATTTGTTGATACTGTTCACGCTAGAACCACGATAGCTAGTTGCCATCACAGCTTTTGCATTTTGGAACAGATCGCTTAGTTGCGAGACAAGCTCTTGCTTTCGTTCACGAGTGATCGCCATAAGAATATAAATAAAGGTCACCTTGTTTGACGTAGACAAGGAGACAAGAATTACTCAAAGTTAATTGAGCGGCTAGCCAAAATTTTGCTTATTTCTTGCCTCGGTAGGAAGATTTATGTTCACTCAAGGCGAACCACCTACTGTCTACGACTTTCGGGATTATATTTATGACTAGTCGATTAGTCAACAGGAAAATAGAGCTCAAACAACACAAAATACAATTAGACCACAATTTTAATCTCGCCTAAAGTTATTTACCCAAGCTCAAGTTGACAATTGACACATAGCAGGGAAAATGCTCTGGATTTAAGATAAAAAGTGTATGGGAAAAA
>CAYLRB010000021.1:0-20626 GCA_964386265.1 uncultured Candidatus Peribacteria bacterium
CTAACAAGTTTAGTTTGGTCACCGCGTTTATCAGTTACAGTTGCCATTACTTTTTTTAATCCAGCAGTTTTGTAAGTGTGTCGTACTCTGTAAGTGTTATTAGCAATTAAGCCATTAGTTTTTGAACCATCGCCAAAATCTACCACAATAGTTTCTCCAAACTGTGATTGATAAACAAAATCAACCGTAGCTTCACCATCACGTAAGATTGCAGCTTGTTCAAAATCATCATCAAGTTCTATATCTGCTAGTTTCTGAATATTTACATCAGCTCTTAGGCTTGTTTCTTTACGTAGACGTTCGTCTTCATATTGGTCGCTAACAGTCAACTCTACTACATAGTTTTGTTGTTTGTTAAACAAGACAGTTACAGTTTCCGCTTCTTCAGCATCACCTTCAAATTTGCCATCAACTATTTCATAATCAGCGCCTTCACGAGCGTTATAAATTCTCCAACGATAGCTCAATGTATCAGCTGGATCTGGATCAAAACTTTGACGTGCATCAAAAGTAATTAAACTAGGCTGATTCTCTTTGACCGCTCTGGCCGTAAAGAAAGCTTTAGGCGCTTGAGATTCAACCAATACATTTACAGTTGCTGTATCTACGTTGTTCGCAGCATCTTGTACTTGCACGCTTACGTTGTAACTGCCTGGTTCGGCAAATGTATGTTTAACTTTTGGAACGCTTGGATATTCACGTTCAACACCCGGAATTGACCAAGTATATTTCTTAACTTGACCAGTGTCACTTCTTGAACGACTAGCATCAAATAAAAATTCCGTCTTAAGATCACCTCTATTTGGTGAAGCTTCAATATAAGCTGCTAAAGAAGAAATCACTACTTGGAACAGTTTACGATCCTGATTCCCGCTCTCATCAATAACTGTTAATGAAACAGGGAAACGACCATTACGAGTATACTTATGGGCAACCACTGGAGTATTTGCTCCAAAAGTTTCAGTAGCACCATCACCAAAATCCCAAATATATGAAACAATCTCGTTATCAGGTGAATTTTGTTGAGTGCCGCTAGCATCAAAAGTGATACCTTCGCCTTGTTGTGACTCGGCCAAAGTTGCTCTTAAAAATTCAGTGTCTCGAGCAATAAAGCCACGTTCATCATAACTACGAAGCACAAAAGTCTGACTATTTACCTTAGCTTTTAAATCAATTTTCGCTACCGGTTCTCTAACTTCTACCGTTAGATATGCTAAGCCGGCTGCAATCGGACTTTGATTTGAGTTTGCCGATAAATTTGAGTTTGCACTTTTAACTCTTAAACCTACACGGTATGAACCCGGTTTTTTGTAAGTACAGCTCACAGTTGTACCACCTTCTCTTTCGTTACAATCTGCAAAGTCACTAGAAGTAGGTTGCGCAAACTTGCCATCGCCATTTAAATCCCAACTACAGCTTTGATCTGTAATTGAAGCCTGTGCAGGATCAACTGACTGAATACAGTCAAATTGAACTACCAAAGGCGCGCTACCTGCAGCAATATGCGCTCTAATAACAGCTTTTGCAAAAACTATATCTTTTAATAATCTGTGGAGTTCGTTTAAGTTGCGAATAGCAGTCCGCATACTTTCGTTATTCGCTAATGCAGCATTAAATTTATTACTGTTGAAATCATTAGATTCAAATGTAGACCCAATCGTATTAATATCATAAGAAATATTTGCTGATTTAATTGAATCGATACTTAGCTTCACATCTTCAAATGCTTGACGAACTTCTGGTGTGATCAAAGAGTTGTTACTATTTTCATCGCTATCAAAAGCAAATAAACTGTCTTCAACATCTTGCAAACGACGTTTAATATCATTTTCTAAAACATCGTCATAATCAGGATTAATACCTTGTTTAATTACAATCGTATCAAGTAATGTTGCTAGGCTGGCAACCATATTTACGCCAAAGTTTTTGTTCTGTTCGCCGTTATTACCTTTATCTCCAACACAGTCAAATTCCAAGTTGGCAATTCTATATTCAGCAGGTAAGTAACAGTTAATATCTTCTGACCTTTTATTAAAGCCAGAATCATCTTCTGTACTTGTAAAGAAGTCACCAATAGCTTTACCAGCATCAATCGTGCCCTCCGCTATATCATCACCAAGCTCTCTTAAGTCATCAAAAAATTTACCTAGGCCATTGCGGTATACAGAAGCAAACTCTTCACGAGTTGTTTCTTCATCAATAATATCTTCAACCAACTCGATAGCCGGATCAATCGCCGCATCAACAACAAAGCGCGCCGCAAAAGCAGTTCGGCTAATACCTGCGATACTGCTACTTTGAGTATTCCCTAAGCTTGAAAGTTGTTGTTTTACTTGGCCAAAGTATGTCAGTAATTCTGTTCTTGTAGTTAATTTATCAACTTCGTATTGGCTTAATTTTTGAATTGCAACAACTTGGTTAATATAACGGCTATAAGATCTTACTAAACTTTGTGCCAAAGCTTGAACTTGTCTTGATGCATTGTCGTAACCTTCTACTTGTGCAACGTTTCCACCGCTTCTTATTCCTCCTGTGCCACCACCATTACCAAGTCCACGTTCACTGTCGGTAGGAGCAAGTAATATTGTGTTCACGATTGCTACTGAACCAAAGATAATTACAATCCCAATTGCCGCTTGCTTAATTGCTGTAACGCCTTTTCCGGTTTGATCTTCATCTCCAGCAGCAGTTACGTATAGGAAACCTCCGTAAATTACAATAACTAGCGCAATAAACCCTAAAAAGCCAAGGGCAAAGTTAACAATGTTTCTAACGTAGTCACGAGCATTATCTGGTGCATCAATTTCATATTCAGCAGGATCAACAGTTTCTAGACCACCTGTGTACTGTGTGAAGCTACTAAAATCAGTTTCACAATCCAAAAAGCCTTGAAATTCTCCACTATAACTACCACAAAAATCGTATTGTGCAGCAGCTGTATCAGCAAGAATTCCAATTAGCCCTACAAAAGTTAATACCGCAATTACTACGGCAATCAGCTTCTTAATGCTGATTTTTCCTGATCTAAATAATGTTTTTAGTTTGTTCATTGTTACTTTTGCGCAAAAAGTATCATATAAGTATACCAGAAAATCCCTAATTTAACAAAGGTCTAAAGTACTTTATTCTCAACTCTTCTTGTCAAAACTTAAATTTGTTCTACTAGTTCGGTTTGGCCTCTAACATTTTCCTCCGAATCAAGCGTTATCGCTGTATTTACTAAACCAAATGCAGCAGCGGCAATTAAGATACCGATAACAGCTGCCTTAACCATTTCTTTAACTTTATCTGTATTGTCTTCACCAACAGTTGAAAACACATATAAATAACCTCCGTAAATCAAGGTCACAATCGCTACAGTAGCTATAAATCCGCTAACAAAATTGGTCAAATCAACAAGCAACCTTTTGGCATTTTCAAAATCCAGTTTTGCCCCATTTTCAGCAAACAGTATTCCTTTAATTACAAACTCGGAGATACCTACCAAGATAATCCCTACAACACCCCATGTAATGTTCTTTTTAGCATTATCCACAACCCCTTCATCGCCAGCATTAGCTACAAGCCTTACCCCATGGAAAGTAATCATCAAAACAGCAGCAGCCGCTAGAAATTTTTGGAAAAGGTTATATATACCTCTTAGTTCGGCACTACCAATTTGAGCAAACTGCCTGGCAGTATCTGCGTTTTCAAGAAAGTTGACTTTGCCAATTACAAAAACTCTTGTAACAAAAACATCTAAAGCAAAAACAGCTAAGAGCCCGATCGACATATAGGCAAAATAATTTTTTGCTGATCCATAAACATCGTCCCCGTTATCAGTTGCAACAATAAGCCGTGATGCAAAATAGATCGTATAAATTACAGCGATCACACCCATAGCATATTGAATAAGTCGAATAACTTGCAGGGCAAACCCCGTAATATTATCCAGTCCAATCTCTTCAACTGTAGATGGCCCATTGATATCGCTAAAATCCCTTAGGCCTATTTTATCAGCCCAAGTTTGCAGAATCTTAAACGGATTAGTTAATCCAGGTCCTTTTTTATCTTCTTTAAGTGGCATGGTATAGATGTCCTTTTGTTCCTTTTTTATCTTCTTCAACAGCATTTACGCTAAATTCAAAAGCTTTTGATGCCTCAACTTGCAATGGAGTTAAAACCAAAGAAAAGGCAATCAATGAGCCAATTACCAACTGTTGGAAAAATTTCCATACCGGTGTGTTCTTTATTTTAAGCCATTTCATATTTGTATTTTTGAGATTTCTAAAATCTACCAATAATAGCAGTATTAACTATACCAAATGCACTATACAATAAGATGATACCAATCAAAGAAACTTTAATCATTTTAACACCTTGATCCTTGAGTTCTTCATTAACTCCCGACAGTACGTACATTAAACCACCGGCAACCAAAGTAATTACCGCAATCGGGCCAACCAGTTTAACAATCAAGTTAGTAAACGAAATTAACTCAAGCATAGCACCTGATATATCAATCGTTGGTTTTGCAGCCAATGGTGAATCGACTTTATAAAAAATATTGCGAATTAATGAGTCGCCAAAAATTAAAAGAATTAAGCCTAAAGCAATAAATCCAATATTTTTTTTGTCTTGTCCTAGGTCGTCGTCGTTCCCTCCAAACGCCACCATCCTAAAGCCAATCCTCACCAGCATGGCTACAGCCACAGTACCGGCAAAGTACTTAATAAAAGTAATTACTGTCCGTACACCATTGTCAAAAATTAAGGTTCTTGCCCGAACTTCCAGGTCAGCACCTAATAAACCTCCGTTGTACGGTGATAAAATTGCAGCAATATCGCCAGAAAGAGCGATTAAAAATATACCTGCCACACCATAAATCAAAGTCATAATGCCTTTGTCATATTCATCCTGTTCTCCGCGAGAGGTAACCATCCTTGCAACGCCGATCGTACCCATTAAAAGTGCAACGGTAGCAATTGCTAGCCTTACAATCCCCGCAGCTCTGTCTAAAACAGAGTTAACATTATCTACAAAATCACCTTCATTAGGAATACCAGGTAAAAATGACCAAGAAAAGCTATTTCTTGCGTCGGAATTTTCTTTGATTGCCTGCTGTTTTGCTTCGTCAGATGTATTTCCGCCCAAGTCAAAAAAACCTGATGCCGGTTTTGCCTGCTGGGTTTGGCTCTGTGCAAAAGCCGCGCTATTTGCCCCAAAAAACAGCATCAGTAAGGTCAAAACGGTAATAATTAATGTCGCTATTGGTTTTACAAATTTACGGTTCACGGCTGTAGATTGCTTAATTTAATACAAAAACATCTATAGATTATAGCATAAAAATTATACTAAATAAAGATTTATCAAAAAGAGAGTAAGAGTTGTGCGTGCTATTGACAAAGCGGGGAAAGTTATTATAAAATGGGTGCTTTGTTTGACATACTAATAATATGCAAAAAACTACCTCCCGTGATAGTTGCGAAAATCCTTGTGAAAAAAGAACGCCACAATTACCTCCTAATCAAAAGACCGGACGTCCGCCTACTGCCGCAGTATTGGAAGAATGTCAAAGACTGGATATGGGGCGAATAGTAAACAAATATCCATTTTTAAGAAAGAGCACAGGTGAATACTTTGGGCCAGATTGTGTGCTTACAAAGTTTGCTGAAATATTAAATAAGTACGCAAAGCGAAGTGCTGTTATTAATTTAGTTTTAAGGGAAAATGCTACTAAAAGTGTTCAAGGTATTCGAGCAAATACCTTTGGGAAAGTAATTCAAGCAGCTGACACCACAAACGAAACAGACGCCATAAACGAATTTGGATTATACATTACCTTGCGCTTTTTTGAAATGATGTACGAGGACTACAATAAGTATAAAGACCGTGAGGGTGTGCAGACAATTAGCAACATCTTAGCTCAATTTGTGGCAGTTAATAAAACTGACGCAGCCATGGTTGAGTTTAGTCGATTTTTTAAAGAAATTACTGATAAATTAAATTATGACCCAAAGCTAGCTGCTGCAAATGCTGTGGTATGGGTAGATTAAAACTAGTGGCTTCATTTATGCAATATTCAATGTGCCTCAGTGGTCGGCTATATACTTTTGTCACCCGCATTTAATCTTGCGCTTTTACCCTAATCTTGCTAATATTTACTTATAGCAGCCCCAAGTTGGGCTTTTTAAGGGATAAACTTATTGTTTAAGCATCAACGCAATCATGTTCAAATATATTAAAGAAAGTTACGAAGAATTAACAAAAGTTACTTGGCCAACTTTCAATCAGCTTATTAAATATACGATAGTTATCGTTATTTTTACAGCAATTGCTGCCGCTGTGATTGGTACGGCCGACTATCTACTTAACCGTGGATACCAAGCAGTCTTAAACTACAGTATTGCAAACGATCCAGCATCAGTGCCCGATGTTGATGTTAACAATGTTCAAATTGAAGGGGCAGAGGGGACTGGCATTCAAATCCAAGGAGCAGATGAGTCGGAAGGCGAACAGACTGAAACAGAAGCAGCTCCAGCAAACTAGTAACTAAAACTTAAAACTACCTAATCTTTTTCAATCAATGGCTAAGCAAGCACAAAACACAGGTTGTCACTGGTACGTTATTCACACCTATTCAGGCTATGAAGACGCTGTAAAGAAAGCTTTAGAACAAAGAATTGAATCGATGAACATGCAAGACTACATCTTTAAAGTTGTAGTACCTAAAGAGAAGCAAATTATCATGAAAAACGGTCAGCCAAAAGAAGTTGAGCGTACAATTTTCCCAGGTTATGTTTTGATTAACATGGTTGTAAATGATTTTTCTTGGTATGTGGTTCGCAACACCCCGAATGTAACTGGTTTCGTAGGTTCGGGCACAATTCCGGTACCTGTTTCCGCAGAAGAATTTATGGTAGTAGAAAAACACATGACTAAATCACAGCCTAAGTTCAAGATGAACTTCCAACTTGGCGATCAAGTTACAGTTCTAAGTGGTCCATTCCAAGGCTACGAAGGTCTAATTGACGAAATTGACAACGAAAAAGGCCGCATTAAAGTGCTTATCTCAATGTTCGGTCGCGAAACACCTATGGAGCTTGAATTCACACAGGTTAAGAAAAAATAACAGATGTGAACGCCTAGGCGTTCACATCAAAGCGGCGCAACTTAAGTTGCGCCAATATCTTTGTCTTGCCATTTTTAGGTAATGTCGCCATTATTGGTGGTGCAAAAACAAAAATCACATGCAAAAATTCACAGTTTTCACGGTTATCTTCGCAATCGTCATCATCAGTATCAGTGCCGAACTGCTGCTTAAAGATTATGCACAAGAACTTTATCCTAGTTCTTCTGCAAGTGTTTTGCGTACAATCGATGATTTAGATGAGTTGCAGGTTGAAGAGGGCGGCGCAGATATTGAGGAAAATCAGTCATCTGAGTCTAGCGATAACGATAAAGATAGTGATTCTGAAGCTGAAACCGAAAATGAAGTAGATAAGCCTATCGAAATAGGGGATAACGAGCTACCATCAGCAAGTGATTTGCCGAATAGTGAGAGGATAAATGACCTGTTACCAACTTTGGATATTCCAAATCTAAAATTTGTGCCAGAAAACTTTAGTGGTCAAATTTTTGACGTACTTACAGTGAACGACGTTGATCCAGACGATGTTGTGTATGGACGTTTTCTTCAAAACGGCGACACGCAAATAGCGGCAGCATATGAACTTGAGTTGCCATCAATTCAGGCAGCTCGTAAACTTTACATTGGGCTAAAAGATTCAGCTAAACAGCTTTCTACAGCGGATGTTAACGAAACGAACCAGTTTGGTGAAAGTTCATTTTACATAAATCATCAATCAAAAGTTAACGAGGTTTTTGTTGTAAGTATTAGCGAAAACAGGGTCTATGCCTTTGTTTATGTAAAAGCGCTGCATGAAACATTTAAGCCATTCTTCGGGTTACTTTTATAGTAACAATTGACACCGAAACTTGGTTACGATATGGTTAATTCGTAACCAGATTTATTTTGTTTTTATGAAAGCCTCACGATCAACGGTCTCATTTACTTCCGATAATTGGAGCAAATTACTCAAAGTACCTAATAAGAGTTTGCTAGTTAATAAAGCGCTTGAATTTTATTTTAGTGCGCAAGATCATGTCAAAAAGGCGGAAGCTGATTTTATAATGAAAGAGATAGCCCACTATGAAAGTACTGGCGAAAGCTACAGTCATGAAGAAACATTCAAACCTTGATCCATATTATTATTGTAGCAATCGCTACGCGAGAAAATTTTTATAAAGACTTACAAATTTAGCCCGATTTCTTGACATTTAAGCTGTTTTGCTATAAAAATTACCAGCACTTTAGTGGGAGTCAGCTTAGATTTATCTGTTAAAGATTATCTGGCAGACGCTCGCACCACATTCTTTAATTAAGACTTTATGTCAAAAAAGAAACCATTAAAGGCGCTCGTTAAATTGCAAATCCCAGCCGGGAAAGCCAATCCAGCGCCACCAGTAGGTTCAGTATTAGGTCCACACGGGATCCAAATTCAAGAGTTTTGTCAGCAATTCAATGCTCAAACTCAACAAATGGGTGACACAATCGTTCCTGTTGAAATTTCAATCTACGAAGATAGAACGTTCAGTTTTATCCTTAAGTCACCACCAGCTTCATTCTTAGTTCTAAAAGCTGCCGGAGTTAAAAGTGGATCGAAAGAATCACATAAAACAAAGGTTGGTAAAATTACCAAAAAGCAAGCACTAGAGATTGCTGAAGTTAAAATGGCTGATCTAAATGCACATAGTCCTGAGCAAGCTGCTAAAATCATAGCTGGTACAGCTCGCAGTATGGGTATCGACGTTGTAGACTAATATTTAAAATTTCAAGTGGGAGTCTAAAGCCATTAAAAAGCTGAAGACGCTCGCACCACATTGTTTAATCCAATTCACACATGCCAAAACACGGAAAAAAATATCGCGAACTAAAAGCGAAAGTTACAGAAGATATGTACACTCTTGCTGACGCGGTAAAATTACTCAAAGAAACAAATCCTTCTAAATTCGATGCAAGCTGCGAACTGCACATGCGTTTAGGTGTTGATCCTCGTCATGCTGACCAAACAGTGCGTGCAACTGTTGCTTTACCACATGGTACAGGTAAAAAATTGCGAGTTATTGCTATCGTTGGCGAAGATCAGATTGCTGCAGTTAAAGAAGTTGGAGCGATGGAAGTAGGTAGCGAAGACTTAATCGACAAAATTGCTAAAGGTTTCACAGATTTTGATGTAGCTGTTGCTACACCTGCTATGATGCCAAAACTAGGTAAAGTAGCAAAAACTTTGGGGCAAAAAGGTCTTATGCCAAGTCCAAAAGCCGGAACTGTTAGTGATAAACCAGTTGAAGTAGTTGCTGAAATCATCAAAGGTAAAGTTGAATTCCGCACAGACAAAACAGGTATCATTCACAATATTTTCGGAAAAGTTTCTTTCGGAGAAGAGCAACTATTAGAGAATCTTAAAACTTTGATTAAAGCCATTCAAGATGAAAAACCATCAGGTGTAAAAGGTACTTACATCAAGGCGGTTCATTTGGCTACAACTATGGGGCCTTCAATTACGATTGATATAAAATCTCTATAGTTATTTAAACTAAGTTCTTAAACAATAGAGGTGTATCACACGGTACATCTCTTTTTGTTTGTGATTTTTGCCAAACTCCATTATTTTAATTATGTAAAAATTAACGAATTTTCCGTGAATAAAACAAAAAATGAAAAACCCAAATTTGACTTTGCTGTTGGTGGACAAGCTTTGATTGAAGGCGTTATGATGCGCTCGGCCCACTTCGTGGCCCTCGCGGTACGCAAACAAGACGGATCGATTAAAGTGCATGATTGGCCTTTTATCAGCATTTGTAGACGTTATAAGTTTTTAAATATTCCCATCGTTCGTGGTGTTATCAACATGGTAGAAACAATGATAATAGGGTTTAAAGCAATGAACATCTCGGCCGAGGAAGCTGTTGAAACTCAAGAAGAAATCTTGGAAAAGCACAAACCGGAAGTATTGGTTGAATCACACAAGACCAGTATCTGGACGGAAATTGTCAGCATGGTAATGTTCGCATTAAATCTAATAATTGCGCTAGCTTTGGGCTTGGCACTATTTAAATTTGCTCCCCTATATATAACAGAATTTTTAAGAACAGTTAGTCCAACAATAGCCGGTAGTGATTTCCTGTATAACCTGATCGACGGTGGACTTAAGATTACAATTTTTATCACCTACATACTCTTAATCGGTTTGATCCCAAGTATTGGGCGTGTGTTTAGTTACCATGCGGCAGAGCATCAGGCAGTTTTTGCCTATGAGCATGCGCCGGAAGTTAATGTTGAGACTGCTAGACGTCAAACTCGCTTCCATCCTCGCTGTGGGACAAGTTTTATTTTCCTGGTTTTGATTGTTAGTATTTTGATCTACACATTGGTGCCGCGTAACGAAAATTTTCTACTCCAATTTTTGCAGCGCTTAGCAGTTTTACCTTTGATTGCCGGCGTTGGTTACGAAGTTCTTAAAACATCGGCCAAATATCAAAATAGTCCTTTCGTACGCTGGATTACAGTTCCAGGTCTTTGGTTGCAGCGTTTAACAACAAGAGAGTCAGACGATTCGCAATTGGAAGTTGCTGCTACAGCTTTAAACCGTACACTAGAGTTAGAAACAAATTTTACAATGTCAGCCGTGAAAAATGAATCTACAAGTTAAGCGTATCGACAAAAGTTTGCCACTACCAGCCTACCAAACAGCTGGTGCCGTTGGCTTTGATTTATATGCGCGAGAAACAATAACAGTTCAGCCACAAGAAATTGCCTTAATTCCTGCCAATATTATAGTTGCAGTACCTGAAGGTTACATGCTTATGCTAGTTAGTCGCAGCTCTACTCCTCAAAAAAAGGGTCTATTAAAGCCACATGCAATTGGAATTATTGATCAGGACTACTGTGGTGAAACAGATGAGCTTAAAGTTCAAGTTTACAATTTTCGTAATGAATCAACGATTGTCGAAAGAGGGGAGCGCATTGCTCAAGCTGTAATTGTTAAAATAGATAAGCCGGAACTTGTTGAAGTTGAGGAAATGAAAAGTGTAAATCGAGGTGGTTTTGGTTCAACAGGCACAACTTAATCTATCTATTTTAGTATGGAAACAGGTAAAGAAGTATTCGGCAGCCTTAAAGATTTGTCCGCGCTAGATCCAAAGGAAAAGCGTGAACTATTGAATAGTAACATTATTGAAGATCTACTATCTGTATTTTTTGGTGATAAATTATCTAAACAGTTCATTAAAGGAATGGGGTACATCACCTCGGTTATTTTTAGAAACCTTGGTCTAGGTGGTGAAAAACTTGAGCAAGAAGCTATGTTTAACGAGCTTGATAAAAATCGTGAAAAAATCAAAAAATGTTTTATTGCGCACAGAGCCAATGAAGGAACTTCTGAAAAGCAAACCGCTGAAACTACAATCAAGCGACTAGGCCAAGGACGAAGTGTTGAGGTTGATGTGCGTTTAGATGAACAAGGAGATTTGCGTATTTCGCATGATCCTCTACCGCTAGATAAACTTGAGTCAGACGGGGTATCAAAGCTTACAGAAGTTGTTAATTATATGGTTGAAACACCAAAGGCGGGACCTTTGTTAATAGATCTAAAAGGAAGTGCAAAGACAGCCGAAGTCGCAGCAGAATTAATAAAAAAAACAGATAAACAAAATGAAGGAAAAGCTAATTACATACCATTAAAAGGGCGTGTTGCTTTTGCTAGTTTCAATCCGTCAAGTCTAACAACCGTCAAAGAGATTGACCCAGAGTATGAAACGGTTTTTCACTATTACCCAAGCGGTTCTTTTCCTTGGTTGGAAGAAAGATTCGGTCCAGCTATCGAAAAGGGGGCAATAACTTCTGAGCTTTTGTCAAAGATAGCTCGCAACTACGGAGGGGACGATGTTCCCGAGGAGATTTTAAAAGCTTTGGAAGAGACAAAACTGATTTCTGGCACACTTAATCCTTATAAATACGGTGATCATCAGCATGTTGCCTGTTTGTATAATATCCTGCCACCAGCTGAAGTATTAAAAAACAGCAACAATATTAGTGTTCACTATCTTTTGGTAAGAAATTTGCCAGAGCTTTTTGAACAGTTTAAGCAAGAGTATCCAGGAAAAAAGATTATCGTTCACGGCTTTCCAGCGCAGTCTGATGCAGATGGGCGTAACCTAATGGAGTATGAACAGCAAAGGATAATCGCTATGGGTGCGGATTTGATTGTGACTGACGGCCCAGCACTGGTTTAGTTGAGAGTCTTGAAAAAGCAGCTCATCGTACGTTTATAGTACGCCTCGCTTTACTTTTTGCTTTTTGCCTACTATCTACTGCTTTTTGAAAACCCTCAATCTGATTCCTCTGATTTGTTTAGTTACCCCGAGGTAACTTTTTTAAACTAGATCCCAAATTTTAGTAAAAGTTGCCTCTATTCCTGGTACAACATCAACAATTACAAAGCCTTCATGCGTGGCTCTTTTTCTTAAAATTTCGTCGCATTTATTGATCAGATCCTCGTTTTCTTCGTGAATGTGGCCTGCTTCAACAGCATCAGTAAATCTTTGACCTACCATTAAGATCGCCAAATCCTCTTTTATTAGTGGCTTGTTTAGACTATCCAACCACGCTTCAGCCGCTCCTTTTGCTGCACCCCACGCGATCCCTGTTTGGGTATAATCTTCAGCAATTACAAAATCATTTTCAGCAATTAAAGTTTTTAACTTTGGTTCAAACTCAAGCCTGTTCAAGAAAAACCAAGTCTGTAGTTCTGTTTCTGTCATGGTTTGGCCATTCTCTCCTCGTAGTTGATTATTTATAATTGGGCCACTTGGCTCTAGATTGTAAATTGGATATTTTAAATACGCAGTTTTGTGTCCAGCTTCTCTCAAACGCTCAACAAGTAGCTTGGCTTGAGTTGATTTGCCAATATTGTTTATACCGTAAAACGTGATGAATTTACCCATGTGGATACTGCATTTAGATCTTATCTTTGTATACGTCTTTCCTGTGACGAAGACAATATAAAAGAATACTCGTTTTTTCTATATCGAATCTAATTCTATGATCTCCAACTCTAATTCTATAAATTCCAACCTTAGTATTTTTAAGTTTTTTAGCGCCATAAAAGGGATCTTTGGTCATCCGTTCTAGTAAAACAAAAATTCTGCTTTGTGTTTCGCGGTCAAGCTTTGCAAAATCTTTTTGAAACCGATGGGCAAATTTAAGTTTGTAAGTCATAGTTAGCCTCTTTTTTTATAGTCTCACGATGGACATCGTATAATGCCTCAATTCCTAGATATTTACCAGTACTGATCTCTTTTTTACTTTTTTCAAGGCCTTTGTTAAAAATTTTGTCATTTATTTCTAAATAGTCTTCGTAGTCGTCTAGACTTATACAGACAACTGTAGGTTTGTCATTTTTAAATATCATGACAGGTTGACCTTGCTCTACTGACTCCAGAAGTTTGCCAAAATTTACTTTTGCATCTGTTGCTGACATGGAGGCGGTAGTTTCTTTTCTCGACATTTATGATCGATTAAAAATTAAATTGATCAATCAAATTATCTCACGTATTGTTTTAGCCTGCAATATTAATTTTAGTTACTTGCCTAAACGTACAATACCATGTAGTATGGAGTTACCTTAATGCTAAAATAATTGGCTATGCAGGCTCAACTTCTAAACGGGAAAGAAGTAGCAGCTCATATCATCGAGCAAGCAAAAGCTGACGTTGCCAAACTTAGACTTGAAAGTATTCATCCAAAATTAGCTATTATCTTAGTGGGAGAAGATCCTGCTTCTTTAAGTTATATTCGTCAAAAAAATCGTAGTTGTGAAGCCGCCGAGGTTTTGTGGGAGCAATATTCATATCCAAGTACAGTTGATCAAGATACAATTATCGCAAAAATTGACGAATTAAATGCTGATCCACTAACACATGGAATCCTTGTTCAGTTACCGTTGCCAGGGCATTTAAATGTTCCGGCATTACTTAAACAAATCGAGCCGAATAAAGATGTAGATGGTTTTCACGCTTACAACTTAGGTAAAATGTTTCTAAGCAAAGATTTTGAAAGTTTAGTACCTTGTACACCTAAAGGAGTCATCAAGTTATTGGAGTATTACAATCTGCCAATCCAAGGTCAGAACGTAACAGTAGTCGGTCATAGTAATATCGTTGGTAAACCAATGAGTTTAATGCTGCTTAACCGCGATGCAACTGTGACAACTTGCCATATTCACACTAAAGACCTCAAATTTCACACTTTGACCGCAGATATTTTAGTTGTAGCAGTAGGAAAGCCAAACTTAATTACGGCCGACATGGTAAAGGAAGGAGCAGTAGTAATCGATGTTGGTTGCAATCAAACTGCCGACGGCTTATGTGGTGACGTAGACTTTAAAGAGATTTCTAATAAAGCCAGTTATATAACACCTGTACCCGGTGGCGTTGGCCCTATGACGGTTGCCTGTTTAATTGAAAATGTTATTATTGCAGCCAAGAGACAAGCAAATCTATAAATTTAACTAACTCTCTATGTGTGGAATCGTAGGCATCTATGGAACTAGTGAAACAGTAGCAGTAGATATATACGATGCGCTTTTGATGGTTCAGCATCGAGGACAAGATGCTGCGGGAATTTTGACCTACAATGGCCATTTCCATTTACATAAAGACAATGGGTTGGTAACGGATGTTATTACGCAACCGGTAATGGAACACTTAAGCGGTAATATTGGTATTGGACATGTGCGATATAGAACTGCGGGCAATATGGATCCAACAGCTGCACAACCATTTATCATCAACTCTCCTTACGGAATTGGTTTGATTCACAATGGAAATCTAACAAATTATGACCAGCTTAAACGCATAATTACAGAAGAAGACAACCGATATCTAAATAGCACTTCCGACTCGGAAATGATGCTTAATGTTATGGGGCACGAGCTACAAAAAGATTCAACTCGTTACCTTGAGCCATCAAAACTATTTGAAGTTATGGAGCGAACTTTTAAGCGTCTAAGTGGAAGTTACGCAGTAATTACAATTATTGCTGGGCAAGGAATGGTCGCTTTCCGTGATCCTTATGGCATTAGACCTTTAATTTTAGGTCAGCGTAAAGCTTCAAATGGCGAAATAGAATATATGTTTGCATCAGAAAGTGTGGCTCTAACAAGCTGTGATTTTGAAATTGTTGGTGATGTTGCCGCTGGCGAAGTTGTATACATTGACCGAAACAGGCAAGTACATCGTAAAGTTTGTGCGGAAAAACCTGTTCGCAAAACTTGTATCTTTGAGTATGTATATCTTGCTCGTCCAGATTCAATCATGGATGAAATTAGTGTCTATAAGGCTCGCTTAAGAATGGGTGAATCAATTGCACAAAAAGTTAAAGATCTAAACCTTGAGATTGACGTAGTAATACCAGTTCCAGATACAGCACGCACTTGTGCCATTACTTTAGCGCACGAACTAGATGTGAAATATAGAGAGGGGTTAATGAAAAATCGCTATGTTGGACGAACTTTTATTATGCCCGAACAAGGTAGTAGAAGGAAATCAATTAGACAAAAACTACACCCTATTGAATTAGAAATTCGCAATAAAAATGTAATGTTGGTAGACGATAGTATAGTAAGAGGAAATACCTCTAGAGAGATTGTGGAAATGGTGCGCGACCAAGGCGCGAAGAACGTTTACTTTGTTTCTTGTGCGCCGCCAGTTCGTTATCAATGTGTTTACGGTGTAGACATGCCAACTAAAGCTGAGTTTATAGCACACAACCGCACTGAACAGGAAATCGCGGATTACATTGGGGCTGATGCAGTAATTTATCAAGAAAATTCAGATTTGATTAAAAGTGTTATTGCCCCAAATAAAGATCCAAATCAGCAGTTTTGTGCAGCTTGTTTTACAGGAGAGTATCCAACGCCAGAAGTTACGGATGACTATTTGCGTGAAGTAGCAGCCGCCCGCGGAGACCATGGTGATGCGCAAAAAATAGAATTTTAAATCATATTAATGTCGAATGTGCTTGTTATTGCTAATGGAGCTCGGGAACACGCCATAGCAGCAGCTCTTAAACGAACACCAAATACCAATGTCTACTGTTTTGCAAATGCAGTTAATCCAGGTATTAAAAAACTTTGCAAAGCTTATGAAGTTGGAGATTTAAAAGATTTTGAAGCTATTTTAAATTTTGCACAAAAACATACAATTGATTTCGTTGTACCTGGGCCTGAAGCCGTAATCTGTGCAGGTATCACAGATTATTTAAATGAGCATGGTAATATAAAATCTTTAGCTCCCACCAAGGCTAATGCCCAACTTGAAGGGTCAAAAGGGTTTACAAGAAACCTAATGCAAAAGTACGGCATCGCTGGGCTACCAAAGTACAAAGTTTTTAACAAGCAGTCCACGCCTGTTGAAATAACGCAGTTCATTAACGAAGACTTAAATGGCCAGTATGTTGTGAAGTACGATGGTTTAATAGGTGGCAAAGGAGTAAAAGTTGGCGGTGAGCATTTGCAGACTATTTCCGAAGGGGTTAATTATGCGCTTGAATGTTTGGAAACATCAGAACAAGTAGTTATTGAAGAAAAATTTGTAGGCCAAGAGTTTAGCTTAATTGCTTTATCAGATGGGCAAAACCTGTATCACTTTCCAGTAGTACAAGATCACAAGCGTGCGTTTGATGGCGACACGGGGCCAAACACAGGCGGCATGGGAACATATACTGATGCAAATCATACTTTGCCATTTTTGACAAAAGAGGACTTGGAAGCAGCAAAAGCGATCAACCAAGAAGTTATCAGAGCTGTAAAAACCGAAACGGGACAGCCTTTTGTAGGTTTTTTGTATGGTGGATTTATGGTAACCGCCAAGGGTGTTGGTCTAATTGAATATAACACTCGTTTAGGTGATCCTGAAGCAGAAAATATCCTTACGCTTTTTACAGATAATTTTACACAACTTTGTGAAGCTGCCTTAACAAACAAATTGGCGGAAATAAGCTTTCAGCCATTAAATGAGGCCACAGTTTGTCTTTATGCAGTGCCAGATGGTTATCCAGATACACCGATCAAAGATGTACCAATTACAGTTCCTAAAGCAATTAGCAAGCAACTATATTTTGCATCTGTTGATCTAATTGAAGAGACTGAAGATAGCTATGTTTTAAATCTCCTTGGCTCACGCGCTGTTGCCTGTGTTGGACGTGCGGAAAATCTAGAAGCTGCTCGCCTACAAGCTGTCGAGTTAGTATCGCAAATTCAAGGGCCAGTCCGCTTTCGCACTGACATTGCCGGAGTAGAAATAATAGCTGGAAAAATTGACCAAATGCGAAAGTTAAGGTCATAAACAATTTAACTGTTAGCTTTATGTGGCGCTGGTTAGTTCGTTTTCTATTCTTACTAGCTATCTTGGCAGCTATCTATGGCTTATGGTTTTTGCAAAACAACAGTAATCTTAAAAATGACTTTGTACAGCTAGCAGAGGCAAAAATTATTGTGCCGGAAAAATTTGATAGTTTAAATCCCTACAGTAACCGCGCGTTCGACCAGCAGTTTTTAAAACCAATCTACGAGCCATTAATCAGTTTAGATGCCGATCTACGTCCAGTTCCCGCTTTGGCGTTTACATACGGACAAGTAGACGATACAACTTGGCAAATGGAGTTACGCCCAAATATTAGATTTCATGATCAAACTACAGTTGTTACTCCTGAGCTGGTCCAAGCAAATTTTCAGTTTCTAAAAGCAAATCTCAATTTACTACCTGAAAGTCTTGCAAATTTTGTAACAAAGATTGGGGAGCTATCAATTCAGAATCAAAACCAAATTGTTATAAGGTTAACTGAGCCCGAGCCGGAATTTTTATACTACCTCAGTCAAATCCCGATTTTACCTACACCAATCGATTTAGCAAAGCTTGAAAATCAGCCAAACGGTACAGGTCCGTATTTATTGCAATCAGCAAGTTCTGAACAGGTTATTTATACCGCTAATCCAAATTACTGGGGGCAGCAAGCAGTTAGTAAACAGTTAATTATAAAAGTTATTACTGATCCAATTCTTCGTGCCAAGTCTCACACAACAGAACCGAGTGTTGAGTTAATTTTGCCTTATCCAAACGACATTCCCAATTTGCACAACGAATACGAAGTTAAGCTGCAACCCGACCTCACAACCTACTTTTTTATCTGGAATCGTTTTGATCCACTTTGGGAGCCAGCCGAACGCCGTGCTCTAATCCGCAGCATTTTCCCTTACGAGCTTGTAGCTGAATACAGCAGTGGCCTTGGTTTAGCCGCCTCGCAATTTGTTAGCTCAGGCATCTTTGGTTATAACCCAGACATTAAACTAAGTAACCTCACACCAGCTGATCGTCAAAACATTATCAGTCAGTCTGGCCTAAAGGGAGAAACAATTAGGTTAGCAGTTCCTGAAAGCTTTCAGCAGTTTGGCACAGCAATCGAAGCACAATTGCAAGCTGCCGGCCTCAACGCCGAAGTTTACGCCATTTCCGAGGATCAGTTACTTAATCCAGAATATTTAGAAGGTATTCATTTAGTTTTACTTGGTTGGCAAAATTCAAGTGGAACTAGCTCCGGTTTTTTGTACAATTTTTTAGAACAAAATGCGCAGTACAACATTAGCAACTATGAAAACACGCAAGTTAGCAGTTTGTTAATGCAGTTAGAAAAAGAAATAAAAGACAAAAAACGCAACGAACAACTACAGCAAATAATGGCCGAAATTGTATTAAACGATCCTTTTGGCTTGCCAGTCATGTACGGCCAACGCAGCTATTTGGTGAAAAAGGAATCACCTTTTAGGGTCGGTTTGGACGGTGTCGTAAGATGGTGAGGGCGGGGTTATTTCATGCTCCAATTTAATATCAACTGGTTTAACAGCAGATTTGGATTCTGGTTTAATTTCATAATCTGCATTTTTTTCCAATACTTGAGTTATTAACATTGATAACATAATGCATAGTGTTGCAACAATAGGCACAGTAGGCAAAGCCGAATGATTATAATTTGCTTCAATAATATCTTTAGTGGCATAAGCTTTTTGGTTATTAATATACCATATTTTATGAATTGAGGCATTTCGTCTTGGTGGTCTTTCCTCATCAATAATATTCACTTCACCATTAATAGTAATTAAACTATTTGTTTTATAACTTTGTGCATCAACATTATCCGTAAATCTGTCTGAGTGGTTGATATTAACCTTTAACTTTAGGCCATGAATTATTGCTTGATAGTCGTCTTCAAGTGGGCTTCTTTGTTTAATTGTTCGAACTTCATGTTTTGTCATAGCTATAACAGAACCGTCAAGCTTATAGCAGCCTAGAATTGAATCAACAGTTGTTACAACATGAATATCCCCACCATTTTTATTGCAAGTTTTATATCTACTAACGAAAACAATATCGTCAAATATTTTATGTATCATTGCTGTAAACAGTCTAGATCGTGCCTCACAGTTGCCATAGCCATGTACAATAAGTTCGGTTAGTCTAGCTTGGTCTTCCTTATAAACACCACCTAGCTCAATTATTTGTTCTAAAACTGCTTCAAAACTGAGTTTACTAGATAAATAATCAGCTTGAAGTCGATTAGCAAATTCGTTTAATTTGCCAATTTTATTTGCAAGTTTTTCTTCAAATTCAGTAGCTTGACTATCTGTTAAATTTGGCAAAATTTTTAATTTTTCAGCATTAACAATTGTCTCTAAATAATTTGAACGAAAATTCTCCTGCTCAAAACGTACTTCGCTGCCTGGGCTGCTCCAAATAAGACTTACTAAAGGATCGTAATCGAAGAGGTTTTCTGTCTTTTTTTCATCTAAGAGGTCTTCTGTCTTTTTATCATCGAAGAGATCTTCTTTCTTTAGATCGCATATGCGTTTGATCCTATTCCAAATTCTTGTAAGACAAATTTCTAATTCTTTTTTGTCACTTAGCTCGTCAGTAAAATTGTCAAACAAGTCAGCTGTCCAGCTGTCACCAAACCTGTAGTTTAGCAAGTTTAGCAAATTAGCTGCATGCCTTGTTTGTGCATTGTTTAGGCTAGCATAACTTTTGAAATTGTCTGCAATTTTTTCAGGTGATGGATTTATAAGTATCTCGATAACTAACCGCAAGTAAGTTCGAGTTTGTTTATCGCAATTGTTAATTGCCTTTTTTGCAAGCTCCAAAACAATATGCATGTTGGCAGATTTCTCTGCAGCTTCTTTAAGCACTTTATCATATCGATCAGGTGGTTTGTTGTCTTTCTTGTTATCAATCAAATTGGGCTGCATAGATGACAGTTACATTGAGCTTGTATAATACAATTTTTTGCAAAAATGTCAAGATCAGGGCGAGACGCTATCTAAAATCGATATAGTGGACAGTACGCCCCACCTTGTCACCTATTTTGACAACAAAACTTACCCTCGAGGGTAAATTAATTATCTGGTAAGTTCTTTTCCGAAAATCCGCAAATAGGTTCACCTGTCGGCAAATCTGTGCTATAATATTCAGATAG
>CAYLRB010000022.1:0-20238 GCA_964386265.1 uncultured Candidatus Peribacteria bacterium
CGCAACTGAATCGGCCAAAACAGTTAAATGCCCCATCTTGCGATGTGGCTTAGTCATTAGTTTGTTGTAAGTGTGGACAAAAGTTTGATTATCTTTAACGGCATCGGCAATACCTTCGTAAACTGCCGGCCCATTAAATCCCTCGGCACCAAGCAAATTGGCCATTGCCGCCGGTTTTGTCATCTCTGTTGATCCTAGCTTTAAGCCTAAAGCGATTCTAACATGTTGAGCAAACTGTGAGGTGATATTTGCTTCGATTGTATGGTGTCCGCTGTTGTGAACTCTTGGGGCAACTTCATTTATCAGTAGCTCACCACTTTTATTTAAAAATAGTTCAACCGCCATCACGCCATGGTAATCAAACGCTTCCACCACTTTGCGGGCAATCTCTTCAGCTTCTTTTTGTAGTTCTGGTTTTCCGCTTAAAATTTCAGCGGGAGCAGCCAAAAGCTCAACTAAATTTTGCTTTGGACAAAAAACTTGTTCAACCAGCGGGTAGAAACTTATATTTCCATAAAAATCTCGACATACGATAATCGAAAGCTCCATTTCAAAATCGATCAACTGCTCCACTATCACCGGCTCCAAAATAGGATAATCCGCGGGGCAATCTTTTAAAATCTCCACACCACCGCCGTCGTAGCCACCTTTGCAGGTTTTAATAGCAGCCGGGAAAAGTTCCGGATAGTTTGCCAAATTTTCACCACACTCAAAAAATCGGAATTCAGCGGTATTTAAGCCCAGTTCCTCCCACAGTTTTTTTTGTTCACCTTTGTTTTGAATAACTTCCAAGATCTCTGGATCAACTACAACTCTTACTCCCTTGTCTTTTAATTTTTTTAGTCCTTCGGTACTCACATGTTCAAACTCCACAATAATTAAATCCAAATCTTTGCCAAACTCATAAACCTGATCAGCATCTAAAGGATCGCCCTGTGTAAAATGATGCACAAAGGCCGCGCAAGAAGCTTGCGGATCTTTATCGAACGCGTAGGTTTCTACTGGATACGCCATTAACTCTTGCAGACACATCAAGCCCAGCTGTCCACCTGTCAAAAAGCCAACTTTAGGACGCGGATTTCCGGCGAACAGGGAATGCATAATCTAATTAAACAAAATCACCTCCTTTATACATGAAAGGAGGTGATTTGACCAGTGATAATAACTTTATGGAGTAATAATTGTCAAAGGCCCACTAAGTTCGTTGTCAGCCAAACGTATTGGGTTTAAACTGCCATCAAAGCCGGAAACTAACCATTCAAACAGCTCAGCAGGTGATGACCTGTCAACTTCAATGTCAACATTGGTTAATCTGAACGATGTTGGTGTGCGGTCTTCAGCAAGTTCAGGGTCTGGATTGACCAATTCTAAGTTAATGTTCTTGCTATTGGTTTGTGAAATAAATGGTCTGTCGCCTTCAGCAAAGGTAAAGGTAACCGATTGATTTTGAACCCATTGAGATGGAATAATTGACGTATTCCCCACGCGTAAAATTAAGGCTTCCCCTGGTACAGTATTTTTATCTATATCATGGTTGAAAGTTATTGTCTGTATTCTGCCATCAAAATTCAAGCTTTCAATATGTCCACTAAAAAATCCTAGTGCTCTATTGTTATTGCTTAATTCAGCAAGTGAAACTCTTACTATTCCAGTATCATAACTATTTACATAAGCTTTTGGTTCATCAACCCCCAGTATACCGGTTCCAGCAGGTAAAGGCTGTAATATTTCGTTACCACCTGACCCTGGCGGGTTTACACCTTCAATATAAATTTCTGTAAAAGGAACAAAATCGTTTAAAATGCCATCTGTATCAAAGTTTACATCAGCGTCAATATCTGTGACGCTAATATCTAGTTCGCCATAATCAAAGAAGCTTTGAGCTGTTCTTCGGATTGTACTATTATCAACTTCGGCCCAAATATAGGGCACATAATCAAGTGGTTCAACGCCAGACAAGTCTAGTACTATATTGTTTTCTCCTGGTTGAATAGTCACGATTTCAGAAAATTGCGGATCATTATCACCATTTGAAATAGCAAATTTAGCATTAAATACGCCTAAGTTTGTACTATTAATATCGAAAGTGATCTGGTTAAACCTAATTCTGCCTCCAGTTTCTGAGAGCTGCCTTGAAAAATTACCTAAATAACCCTCCTGTAAGTACATAAATTTACAAGCGGGATCGCTGGTTGCAGATAGGCTGCTATCGCAATTTGTGCTAGAAAGATCTTGTATGAAATTTACACTTCGGTTACTTCTTGGTTTGCGAAAACGGTAAGATAGAAGGTTTGAATTTGCGGGGTCGTTAACTAAATATTTTGTCCAAACTATTGGCGCAATTTCTTCATTAATAAAGGTTTCACGTGTTTCTCTATTGTAATATCTATATGTTACACCCTCGGTCTGTGTAAAATCTTCAAGTTCAACTACCAACCATTCCAAACCCTCGGGCACATCTTGCTCATTATCTATACTAATTTTAACATCATAACAATCAACGGATCCTATATTTATAATAGATTCTAGATTAATGTTTGCATCATTAGTTAGTGTTATTGAGCTTTCTTGCCCTTCAGATCGTTGGGTTCTATAATTGTATCTGCTTACACTCAGAATACTTTCAAAACTTCCTCTAAACTCAGGATTTGTTTTAAGCTTAAAATTCAGATTTTCAATTTGACCACTTCCTCCGTCATATGAACAAATACCAAGGGTTGATACAGTTGCACCGGGAAAATCACTAGCTAGTAATGCAGTTTCTACACCTCGGTAATTACTCCTGTTAAGATTGAGTGTTCTGTTATCCTCATAAATTAGATAACTACCAAAGCTATCATGATTATCAGGATTGTAATTAACGTTCATGTTGTTAACTATATCTACATTAATTAATTGTGAGGATATACTACTGGTGTCATACTCTAGTGTTTTTTTCGCTTCTAAAACAGCATTTATACAGTTACCATTATTTAATATAATTGGATTTTCAAGGAAGCTGGTAGCAACTGTGCCACTCCAAGAATGGTTAAAGTTAAATGTTTGCCCATTAACTGTAGCTCTAACTAGGTTGCCACCATCCGATACTAGAGAAAAATTTAAGCTATTGATCACGACACTTTGCCCGCGACTAGCTTCTTCATAACAGATTCTAAAGTCGCCAATACGGCTAAATTCAAAAGGTGTATCTGTATAATTGATTACTTGCTTGTTCGTTACAGCATGACAAAGATTACTAGGAGTTTCCTCGGTACAATCCGGGTAGTTTGAGTAAACTTTTACTTCACCTTCACGACGTAAGCGGCTTGGGTCAATGTCAATCTGAGGATTGCGCCTCAAGTTTTCAATTTCAGGAAGACGCTTTCCATAATTTCCCAAATTTACTTCACTTGGTTTAATATCTTTTTTAAATTGGTTAATTAGTTTTTTTTGTACTTCACTTTGATTTACTTGGTTTCTGGAGTTTTTTTGCACATTACTTGAGTTTTCTTCTTTGCCTTTCTGCTCATATCTAA
Source organism: uncultured Candidatus Peribacteria bacterium (assembly GCA_964386265.1). Taxonomy (GTDB): domain Bacteria; phylum Patescibacteriota; class Gracilibacteria; order UBA1369; family UM-FILTER-41-14; genus CAYLRB01. Next base: position 3,516 of record CAYLRB010000022.1, read on the forward strand.
AATTTAAATCTTCAATTTTTTCCCATTTATCAATTGGTATACCATTGACACTACCTTGTAGGTTTAAACTTGAACCAGGGCCTTGGCCAGCCATAAAAAATATTGCAGCCAATACAGATAGCCCAATAAAACCTAATAACCAGTACTTATATTTTGATAACATCTTACGCAATTAAATCCGTTTATTATAGCATATTTTGCTATCTTTTGCAATAATCGGAGGGGAGGATTGTTAATTAGACCATCCTAGCTCAGAATTAGCCCAAGCTCTTGAATTTTCATGCGTACCTCTTCACGTGTCTGGGCAATTGCAATTCTATTTGGGAACTCTCTTTGCATTGCTTGCATTGCCTCGATTAGTCTTTGTCGAGCTTCAGGGGACTTTTTGTAGAGGAATCTGGACATTGTTTCAGCCAGATTGTTAACCTGCTCGAATTGCCCATTACTACGTACGTATAGCTCTTTTTTACTAATTAGTTCAGCTAATAAATCGGCGTTGGTTCGGTCTCCATTTGTTAATGAGGTAATTGTGCTACTGTCTTCATCAACAATAAATAAACCTTTTATATTAGGTAATTCTTTAAGTATTTCTTTCGTAATCTCCGTTGGCGGCAGTGGTAAACTTTCTAAATCTTGTGAAGGTGCACCAATCAGTAGTAAGTCCCAGCCTAATTTTTCGTTTGCCATAAGCCAATCTTGAAATTCATGACCATTGTAATAAAGCTCAATTTTCTTTAAATTGCGGCCAAAAATTTCCCTAATAAGTTTGTCAGTGTCAGGTAAATTTCTTTCTCTCACTACGCCACAAACTGATATGCCCCTCTTGTTTAGCATTGATGTTTTTTTGAAAGTTCAGGAAAAATAATAAAGGCGGGAACTTCACCTTTTGCTACTCTAAGATCACCAATAGTAGTACGCATCCCCTCAATTATTCCATTACAGCAATTAGGGTCAGCAAAGCCTTGATCGCCGTTAGGTTCGCCATCATCACAGTTCGCTACCGTTACTTCCACAGGAGCTTTAAATGGCTTTACGGGAGCATTTGGGTCTGCGAAAATGCAATAAACTATAGAATCATCATCTTGTTTGCCTAAATTGTAATCAGCAGTTTGTTCCACGAGGAAAATTTACAGGGCGATAATAATAAGTGCTTTTTTTGTTTTGTCAATCTTGTGGCCCTCAATTTCAAACTCTCTCCGCCCATTTCAAAATAAATTTATTGAAATCCTTCCGTTTAACCTGTAAATTCCTTTACGACCGTTACATTGGCGGTCGAGCAAATTTGCATGAGGGCCCGTAGCTCAGTGGTTAGAGCAGTCGGCTCATAACCGATTGGTCGCTGGTTCAAGTCCAGCCGGGCCCACCAAATACAAATAATCACGCTACAATGGAAAAGTTCCGTAAATTTTCCTCAATATTTGTCATAATATTGGGTGTTTTATTAATAGTAGCTGGTGCGTGGGGTCTATACTTTACGCATAAGAGTGTCGTGCAAGAAAAAATAGTTACTCCTGCTGACGCAATCATAGCAAACAAACCTGTGCTTGGCCCATTTACCCTAAAAGCTCAAGCAGATGTAATAAGAAAGCACACCTTGGAAACAACCGAAAACAAAACTTTTGCTGAAATACCCCGAGATAATCCCAACCGTGACATTTGGATCACAGCCACTACGCTTATAACCGCCTTAAATCTAGCGGTTTTAGCCTATGCCTTTGCCAGTTTGACTTTAGTTGTTGGCATTGCTTTTATCAGTATTGGCTATCTATTTTACAAACTTAGCCGGTAAAGTAGGGGATTGTGCCCATTGCTTGCTTGTAAGAATTATGCAAATATAACTTCACCTAATCTGCCGGTCAAAGACCTATCTAAAACAAGAGCTTTTTTTGAACATCTGGGGTACAGCTTCAACCCGCAATTTAGTAATGACGATGCTGGTTGTATGGTTATTTCGGACACAATCTATGCCATGCTACTTACAGAAACATATTTCAAAACTTTCATAAAAAAAGAGATTGCAGATGCTCAAAAAACAACCGAGGTTCTATTAGCACTTAGTGTTGAAAGTAGGGAAGCCGTAGACGAGATGCTTAAAAAAGTGTTAGCCGCGGGCGGAACAGAAACAGGTGAAGCCCAAGATCACGGCTTTATGTATCTAAGAACATTTTACGATCTGGATGGTCATACTTGGGAAATTTTTTGGATGGATCCAGCTGCCGCACAAGGTTAAACAGCTGACTTTGCTTGCAAAAAACTCAACTTACAGTAAGCTACATCCTGTTTTGTCTTCTAAATTAATAAGTTCATGGCGCAAGTAACTTTTATCCAAAATGGTCAATCAACAACCGTCACAGCTCAAGACGGACAAACTTTGTTGCAAGCAGCTTTAGACAACGGAATTAACCTAGATCACGCATGTGGTGGCAATGGCGTTTGTACAACTTGCATGGTGAAAGTTGATGAAGGGGTAGAAAACCTATCGCCTGTAACAGATGCCGAAGAAATGATGGGCATAGCTGACGATCCAGGAATGCGATTAGGCTGCCAAGCTCAAATTCAAGGTGATACAACAGTAGAGATCATGTTCTAGATTGTTGGACAAGTACTTACTACACCACTAAAAACAAAAAAGGTGCTAATACTAGCACCTTTTTGAGGCTTAAGCTTAGACTGAATCTCTACTCTGCAATCATTTTAGAAAGACTTGATTTCATGCGAGCAGCTTTGTTTGCATGAATAATGTTTTTCTTAGCAGCTGTATCAATTACTTTTTGCGTATTAGCAAAAACTTCAGTGGCTTGTGTTTTTTCACCAGCCTTAATAAAATCCATAAATTTACGAACAGCCATTTTTAGACTACGTCTTACAGCAAAATTACGACCACGTCTTACTGTGGCTTGGATCATTCGCTTCTTGGCCGACTTGATAATTGGCATAAATCATCTACATTAGCAATAGCAGCGGAAATATATTGATATTTAACCGTGTTGTCAATAACTAATCTAAAGAAAATGTCCAAATTAATGCAACAAAAGAAAATTATCTTAGCATCACAAAGTCCACAACGCATCCAAATTCTCAAAAATGCCGGATTTGATTTCGCCACAATGACCAGTAACTACCCTGAAGAGTTTAGGCCAATAGCGCCTGAAGAGCTGGCAAAACTACACGCCCTCGGCAAAGTTATTGATGTTGTTAGCCGCAGCGAAGACACGAACAACAAAGTTTTTGTAGGTTGCGATACAATCGTTTTCTGTAACGGTGAAATATTAGAAAAACCCAAAGATGCAGAAGACGCTGCTAGAATGCTTAAACTGCAAAGCGAGGTAGGTATTTCAACAGTTGTCTCTGGCTTGGCTGTGCTTGATGCGCAAACGGGGCAGGAATATGTTACCGAAGTTATAACCAAGGTTTATCTCCAAAAACTAACAAACTTAGAATTAGACTGGTATCTATCGACTAAAGAATGGGAAGGTAAGTCTGGCGGCTTTGCAATTCAAGGCTTAGGATCAAGGTTTTTTACAGGTGTCGAAGGCGATATCCTAAATGTGGTTGGTTTGCCATTGAATAAGCTTTATCAGATATTACTCGATTGGCGTGTGATAGCATAAACAGAATGGCTAAATAGCAACTTGTTTTGTCAACGCAATTAGTCGCTCGCACTTGCTGCTCAAGCAAAATCTGCATAGAATAGCTTACGAACTAACAAATAAAAAAATCAATATGGTTAAAAAAAGTAAGCTTGGTCTTTTATTGGGACTCGTTGCCGGTGCAACTTTTGGTTTTTTGTTCGCGCCTCGCAAAGGTAAAGAACTGCGTGGTAAGCTCAAAAAGGAATTAGGGAAAGGTGGAGCAGGTAGTAAAGCTGTTTTTGATGAACTTAAAAAAGTTGGTGAGGATTTGGCAGAAACATATAAAGATAGCAAACTCGATGATGAAATTGAAAAAGCAGCCAAAAAAGTAACAAAAAGAGTTAAATCTTCAGCGACAAAAATCAAAAAAGAGGTTAAAAAAGTTAAAAGCGCGGCGCAAAAAGTTAAAAAAGCTGTAAAAGATGAAGTTAAAGAACTTAAAACTGACCTAACCAACGAGGCAAAAACAGCCAAAAAGAAAATTGAAATAAAAGCAAAGAAAATCAAAAAGGCTGTTAAAAAGCAGACTAAGAAAAAATAAAGTTCTAATAAAGAGCCCCTGCCAACGGCAGGGGCTCTTTATGTTTATGCGTGAATCTTTTTTAAACTACATTTTGCGTCGTCTTGAGCGAGCTAGTGCCCAGCTACCTGCAGCCATCATTGGATAGATTAGCATTGCAGGGCCTGTGTCACCTTGAATGTGTTGTGATTCAGCTAATAATTCAGCAGCTTGCTCGCGATTAATATTTCGTTCACGAGTAGCAGTTGTAGTTTGATCAGCAAGTTGTCCCAATCTGTTATCAAACGTTTGTGTATTAATGTCCGGTCTAGCAATTGGTAATTGGTTACCTAAGTTGCCGTTTGGCGCAGAAGGGAAAGTGTTAGGAATGTAACTGTTTCCAAGTAGTCCAGATCCACCATTAATTGGTGCAGTATTATTGTTGTCGTTGTTACGGCTGTTACTGTTACGATCACGGTTTGTTTTTAGATATTTACCACCATTTGTACTATCACGGCGATCATCTTCATCTTCGCCACCGCCGTTGTTACCACCACCGCCGTTATTACCGCCGCCGCCGTTGTTACCACCACCACCGTTGTTACCACCACCGCCGTTGTTACCGCCACCGCCGTTGTTACCGCCGCCGCCGTTGTTTCCACCGCCACCGTTGTTACCACCACCGCCGTTATTACCGCCGCCGCCGCCGTTGTTACCGCCGCCGCCGTTGTTTCCACCATCAATTGGGTTGCCATCACAATCTTCTGCTAACACTTGAAATCTTTTTTCTATGTAAGTAGATTGATTTACTGAATTATTGGCATTAAAGGCAACTCTATATTCACCAGGTGCAAGTGCATTACCATTGTTCGAATAAGTGATATCCGGTACATTAGAACAGACGAATGTACCGTTTTGCAATGTTTCTTCTTTGTTATTTACCAAGTGATTAACAAGTATATTGTTATTGTTAAAGACTTTAATATCGGTTGTAACATTTGTCGCAGTAGGGTCAAAATTTGCACCCTTACAGTCAACATTAATTCTAGCTGTGCTACAGCTGCGAATTGATGCTCTGTTAAAGTCAAGGCTAGTTACAGGGGCATTGGGGTCGTTGTTACCACCACCGTTGTTACCACCATTATCTTCCTCTGAATTCAGGAATATTAGTTTGAATGAAGTTGCTAAGTTGTTCGCAGTAGGTTGTCCAGAAAGTTCAACAACTATTACGTTTGATGCTTGCAAATTAACATAAAGATTTTCATTTTCCGTATGTTCACTAGCTCTACCGCTAACTTTAACTAGCAAGGTTTTTGTATCGATAAATTCAACTAAACCAAGTTCTAAACCGTTTGGAAGATTCGGAATTTTAATGTTTCCAGGCGTATTAACTGCTCTCTGATCAAACATGTATTTACCTTCACACGCGCTTAATAGTTTAATTCTTACCGTTTCATCAAAGCCACCATCATTTAAGTAGCGCTCTGTAATATTATCAGGTATTGCAATTAGACTCGGCGGGCAGATTTCTTCAACAACTGCTGGTGCAGGAAGTCTAAATCTTATGCGGAAATTAGCGTTAATTGTATAAGTTTCAGGATTAATAACTGGTTCATTAGGGACCATAAATATATTACCCCCCAATAAATCCGTTACAGCTTTTTCTTCTACTTCACTAGCTGGTTCTTCAGCTTTTTCAGTTTCCTCAACTACGCTTTTTTCATCCGTTACAGCAATTTCCGTTTCTGCATTTTCTTCTGTTTTAGTTTCTTCTTCTCCAATTGCATCTTTTGGATCAGCTTCTACTTCTTCTTCAGTAGGTTGTGCTTCTTCGGTTTGTTTAAATTCAGCTTGGAAAGTCGAGTTTTGAAAACTAAGTTCTGTAGATCCTTCAGGTATTTTGTAGCCACTAGTTACGTCAATTAGTCCTCCTTCATCAGTTTGAGCGTCAAAATTTGTGGGCTCATTTGTTGTTTCTTCTGCAACCTCTTCTTTTTCTTTTTCTGGCTCAGGTTGCTGTGGAACAATTGCTTGTTGATTTTCATTAGAAACCGTAGTTGTTTGGTTTGCTACGGTGATAGTAAGTGACAGATCAATGTCAGCATTTGCAATTTCGGTAACATTACTTGGCTTACAATCCCATGTAAATGGAGCTGTATAAAAACCGCCATCGGAATACATGCTAGGGTTTACTTTTGCAGTAAATAGTCTACCTAATGGGCCGCCATTTAAAGCAACCTGAGCATCGACGGGCTTATTGTCTTTCGTTCTAAAAGCAAGTTGCCCCTGAATTTCATTTATTGCTTCATCGGTACAACTAGTGAGCGTTATTTCTCCACCAGTTTGTCCATTAATTGTGATTGCAGCTTGTCCAGCGGCTACACTGCCTGGCCTCACTACTGAGCCTTTGAAAAAGCTTGTAATTCCGAAAATTTCAGCAGCTATAAATAAGCCACCTAAAACTACAACACCAGCAAGTCCCAAAAATACAAATTTTTTCTTATTTGGTTCTTTTGGTTGCTGGCTTGGTGGCATAGAAAGCTCAGGTACATTTCCCATATTTAGTTCGGGGGAATTCATCATTGGCGCGGCATTACCGGTAGCCATATTGTTGCTAGCCTGATTGTTCATAGGCTGCATAGGATCTTGCATGTTTGCATTTTGCATAGGTTCTTGCATGCTGACAAAAATTAAATTTCTATTTAAGTGATTTAAATAAAATACATAAATCTAGTAATAATAGCATAAATTTGACATTATTGCAAATAGTCGCCTGAATTAAAATAGAGGTCTCAGTTTAAACTAAGACCTCTACATATAGAGCACATACCGGTATGGTAAACTTTACTTACGGTTTTCTGCGTCTAGCAATATAGCCACCAAGCCCAGCTAACAATGGATAAATTAGCAATCCTGGTCCGGTTTCACCACCAACCTCTGGAGAATCGGGGAGTGTCTCTTGTGTTGAAGGTAAGCTAGAAATTTGAGGTCTTATTTGTGGAGTTTGTGCAAGATCCCCAATTTGATTGTAGGTTGGATTAATGGCTGTATCACGAGGTACGGTCTCGTAACCTGGAGTTCCTATGATTGAAGCACTGCCGTTGAAACCGCCGGTTCGGGGAATACGTTCTCTTCTTGGTGTATCGTCAGAGTCATCGTCGCTGTCATCGGAATCATCGTCAGAATCATCACCACAGTTTGCATCAACTCTTACGGTTGCATCTGCTTGAATATTTTCAGTTACAGGACTGCCGTCTGAATCCGTTGTGTTAATACTTAAATTCATCCGAACAGTATAATTGCCGTCATCAAGATTTTCTGCTGATGAGCGATTAGCTTCTTTCATAAACAGTGTATCTGTTGGTAAATCAATATCTTCACAAACAAAACCACGAGTTTGATTGCTAAAGCGTATGTCTTCATTTGAAAATGCTCGATATACCTCACGACCACTATCGTAAAGCGCTAAACTTATTTCTGCAGGAGTAAATCCATTTACTTGGCCGTTTGTTGGTAGATTTAGGGCTCGGCAATCAACTCTCACAGTGCCACCACATTGACGAACAGCTGCAGTTGATAAGTCTAAAGTTAGTTCAGGCTCTTCCGCTGGCTCTTCGGGATCAGCTAAAGTCCCAACGCTAACTTGACTAGTAGCATCACACTCTGTAGCACGAGCAACAGTATCATTTAGTTGTTGTGGTTCTTTGTCCACACCGTCTACATTAATTGTTCGATTGTTTTCTCTAAATCTATCGAAGTTATTAAGTTGGCCACCTTGTAGAGGTTGGTTTCTATTTTGCAATATGTTTGGAATATCATCGTTTTCAGATGTAGCTTGTTGAAGTTGTCCGCTAATTGGTACAAGATCACGACCGCCCAGTAAACCACGTGCGCTAGTAAGCTTCTCTTTTGCAAAGAAATGTAGATTATATGCGCCTGCTGGAACTGTTACAGTTTCACCATCTTCATTAGTTGCTCTTAAATTTTCCCAATTGAAGCGTTTACTAAATTGCCCAGTTTGGCCTTGAATCACTGTGTCAAATTCACCAGCATCAAGCGTGTATTTGCGACTATTATCCCAAGTCTCCAAACGTACTACATATTCATAATTTGCAGCATCGTCAGTATCAACACCAAAGCTGATTTCACTACGATTTGTAATGTTATCCGCAGGTGTTGCAGTAACAGTTGCATCACAACGAGGGGCTACAGTTGCTACCTCAGGAAACTGCGGAAGTTCGATTTTAACCTCTCTTGTTGCAGTACAACCTGACAATGGAATACCACCAAGTGCAGTAGGATTAATACTTATTTGGTAATTACCATTAGGTATTAATATCTGATTTCCATTAGGACTACCTTCATTTACCAATAGACCTTCCCAATTGAATATTAAGTCTCGTGGTTCATTACCCTCAATTGCAGCAAGAGGTAAATCATTAGCTATGTAAAACACATTATTATCTGCATCTGTTGCAACTATTTTGACTTTTAGTGGATTAGCATTTGTGCTTGGAGCATCAATTTTATACTCAATTTGAGTTGTTAACGGTAATGTTGGTATACCATTAGCATCATCTTCGATTTTATTTGGGTCTCCTTGGTTGTTTAAATCACTCAAATCTAGGAAATTTAAGCGAGTTTCACACGCAGCTGGGGCGAGTTCTTCGGGGATGTCTACTTTAACTTTGAAGTTTGCAGCTGTGACTTCAGCTTCACTTGGAACCTCAGCTTGTTCACGAGCTTCATCAGCTAGTTGTTCAGCTTGATCAGTAGCAGTTTGTGACTCAGCTCTTGGCGTGAAATCTTTAGCTAAATCTTCTACATTAATTACTTCTGTAAACTGATCAATTGAAATTTCATTATTTTGTTCTATTCCCTGAATATTATTAGGGTCAATTTCTGGTATCGCATTAGCGTCAGTGTCTACAAATTCTGGCATTACAGCTTGATCTACTTCGGCGGACTCTTCGTCGGGATGGTTATTTATAGTTTCTGTAATTGGCTGATTAGGTATATCTAAATTATTCAATAAGTTTCCTTGGCCAAATTGTTGCAAACTACCTCTATCAATGTCAGGTATTTGCTGACCATTGGATAAATTTTCCAAATTTAAATCAACCACATCTGGCACCGTGGTAAGTTCAACGGCCATACTATAATCACCATTCTTTTCAGCCTTTAAATATAAATCACAATTCTCCCAAGTGTACTCAAACGACCCTTGGTGTGTTCTGCTTGCGTAAGTGTAATCAGTAATTTCATGATTATAACTAATCGAACGATCACGAGATTCAAATGAAATTGTAATGGATTCTGGTTTGTGACCATTTTTTACAGCAAAAGTACCAGTGAAATTGGCTTTTTCAGTGTCAGTACATGCTTTGTTAATTAATACAGCAGCAGCGCCATTATTAGGCTGTGTTGGAGCTGTTGCTGTTATGTCTGCCAATGTAAATGTAGCTTCAATTGAAGATTCTTCCGGTATGGTAATAGGTAGTGGGCCCAACTGTCCTTTAAACAATCCTGTAACGTCTAAAACCACGATCAAAATATATAAAACAACCAAAAAAGCAGCGACTACGCCACCAATAAGCCATTTCATTTTCTTTGATCCTTGTGGCACGGAACCGTTGTGTAGATCCGCTGCCTTAATTTGCAGATCATCAACACCTAAATTTCCATTTACTTTATTGCCAAGCGCATCAGCCCCAATAGTTGTTACGCCATTTGTGCTAAGCTGATCCATTTGGATAGGCTTTAGGGGCTCTACTGAACCGTTTTGGCCAGTACCTCCAGCACCAGTTATATTACTTAAATCAGACATGTGATAAAATCAAATCCCTCAATTATATCACAAAAAAGCCGTTTAAAGAATCCACTATCTATTTACAGAGTGTTTATTTGTGTTTTTTGTAAGATCGGTAACGTGCAAACGCAACGCCAGCTGCTCCCCAGCCAATCATAATAGCAATTGGAAAACCAGTATTACCTTTAATTAAAGCAGAATTTAACACAGCCCCATTAGTATTCGAGATTAGACTTCCCGCAGAGTTTGAACCTACTGTTTGAGTGGTTTGTTGACTAGTGTTATTCGCACCACTCAAGTTATTACTAAAATTCACATTATTTTGGCTGTTTAAAAATTCTGTGTCCGAACTAGAACTACCAAAAGTGACAATCGAGTTGTCATCTTCTTCTTTGTCTTCGTCCTCATTTACAGAGTCCTCATCTTTATCTTTATTTTCATCTTTTTCCTCTTTTTCATCTTTTTCAGCGCTTTTAGCTTTAATTGGTCCAAATGGATCGCTTAAAACTGGATCGCCGATCTTCCCATCTTCATTTTTAGGGGTTATTTGGAAAACCAAATAGCGGTCTAAGTCTTCCTCAGTAACTTCGTAAGTTAAACCTTCTTGAATCACGATTGTAAAGCTGTCGTCATCATCTTCCTCACTCCGTAACCAAACATATTCTGAACCTTCATCCTCTCCGTTTAAGAAGTCAAAAGTCCCCGTAAGCTCCTCACCTACAAATGGACGACCATCAATTTCTACATTATCCACAATTGGTTCGTTATCGTCGTCATTGTCTTCCTCTTCTGGAGCAGGATCATCTTCCTCTAAACTTTGCTTTTGCAACTGTGCAACAGTAGTCTTATCAAGCTTGTCCTCAAGTACCAAATCTTTGGTAAGCTCATTAACAGACGTTTTGCCTGTTTCTGTCAATTTTTCCAAGCTATCGCCCAAATCAGGCTCTAATTTGTTAGTTCCATCATCCAAAGCTAGGCTAAAAGCATTTGTATTAATTTTAACACCCCCCTCTAGGTTTAGTTTCTGCGTTTCTAAAGGTTTTTGCTCTGCTTCTGTTTTTTCCTCGTTAAGTAGGTCTACTAGATCATTATCAAGCCCTTTTATTTCCTTGTTTACGTCAGTTTCTAGCTCTTTATCTACCGCTAGCGAATCACTTTTTTTTATCTGACCAAGGCTCTCCGTTAAATTTAAATTAGCATTTGATATCTCTTTAGCACTTGGACTTACATTTAGGGCATTTCCCTGAAATAAACTTTTATCACCACCAAAAACAAAAAGAACCACAGTAGTTGCTACTACGGCCAAACCGCAAGCTACAGAAGCCGCAGGGTGTGCTTTAACTAATTCAATGAAAGATTTTGGCATTTTATTTTTATTTTCTGCACCTAGTTTATAACAGAAATTGCAAAAATCACCAAGAAAGTTTTAAAAGTGCAGAGACAACGCACGTTGCTTCAATAGCATCTAGGCTTTTTTAAAACGTCTTAACACAACAGCTAATGGAGCAGCCAAATAAAACAGCATCGCTGGACCTGTATCACCCTGCACGTTTGCACTGTTCAAAACAGCAGCGTTAGTGTTTGAGGCTAAACTCCCACGTATACCATTTGCAGAATTTGTAGCTTGTGGAGCTGCAGGCAATGTGTTTGCAGGGGTTGCAGGCGTAGGTTGAAACTCTACAGTTGTTACACCTGTCGGCGTAGGATTGTTAATCAAATTTAACAAGTTTTGATCAACAGTTGGTTTTGGTGTGTTTAGTGAGCTAATTAAATCATCTGCTGAGGGAAGTATGTTGTTTGTACCAAATTCTGGGTCAGACGTGAGATCAGGTTCAGTAGCTCCTGTGTCAATTATTGACTCAGAGTTCGGAGTTAGGTCAATTTCTTCACGGTCGTCATTTTCGTTGTCTGTTGTTGATGAAGGAACAGTTAAATTACTGTCATCAAGAATTGGGTTCTCAAGCAATGGGGAATTGCTAGAACTATTTGTGCTGTCCGTAGCTGGTACACTTGCCACCGGCGTTGAACTTGAACTTGAGTTTGTGCTTTGGTCAAAATTTGTAGCTGGTGGAGTAACAATTTCTTCAATCTCACCAACAGAGCCTTTAAATAGGCTTGTAGAATTGGCTAAGTAAAAGAAAACTCCCAAAAGTAGAACAATTGATCCAACTAAAATCCCACCCCACAATTTTAGATTGTAACCAGAACCACCAATTTGATTCCCATTTGCCACTTCGGCTACAGGAATTCCTAAATCCGGAACTGAACCTAGATTTGGTAAGGTAAAAGCTCCAGCAGATTGAATCGAGGCAAAATTTGGGGCAGTTGGCTTGCTAACAGGCGCTGGAGCAGGAGATGCAACAGGTGCTGTTTGCACATTGTTTGCGGTGCGCGGCTCCATAACTACTGCATTAGTAGCCATTTTGTTCAACGAAACTGTACCTGTTCCTTCTTTTGGTAGATCCATTTAATTAAACTAAATCTCACCATTATAGCAAAAAAATTACCTTTTGTCTCCCTACGTTCTGTTGCGAAAAAATGCATTTGTGTCGTTGTGCAGTTTGATATGCTTTATTGGCTTGCTTTTGCGTCTGTAGATTCCGCTTCAGCAGCTTCTGAATTAGTTTCTTCTGGCGTGACTTCAGTAGCTACAGGTATTTGCGTCTCATCAGCTGGCCCATCAAGAAGAACTAAGCCGGGTAAAATTACACTCATAAGAATTGCAAGCAGGCCCATTAAGCTAACAATTACGATAGCAGCTCTTTTTAACTTACTTAATTTATCGGACATTTTATTTTATTTTAGAAAACGCCGATAACTTATCATATAGTCTAGTCTACTACAATCCGATCAGTGAATGTGTCACTAACATTGTTGTTTTCAAGCGTTAATGTCACCTCGTAAATCCCTGGTTCGCTAAACTCATGTACTGGTTGGCGATCAATACTTTCATTACCGTCACCAAAATCCCAACGGTAACCACTAATAACACCTGTTGAACAATGAGGGCTAAACTCAATAATTACTGGAGCTTTACCAGATTTTCTACTAGCTGTATAACATGCTTTTAGGCTAACTGGATTAACAGTAATTAAAATTCTAGCTGTGGAAGCCTTACCTGTTGCTGTAATAGCCGTAACAGTCGCATTATAGCTACCAACTTGCTTATATAGGTAAGTTATTTGAGCATTATCTCTTCTTTTTTCGCTACCGTCACCAAAGTCCCAAATAAAGCTAACAATTGGATCGTCTTCGCTTGTTGTTGAAGATGAGGCATCAAAGCTTACTGTTAGGGGAATATCACCTGCTACAGTATCGGCTTTAAGTTTAGCCTCTACTTCGCGATTCCCAACTTCAACAGTTGTTGAAAATGAATTAGTTTCTTTTTTAGTGTTAGTCACAACTAGTTGGACATTATATTTACCAGGCTCTGCAAAGACATGTCTTACGTTAGTACCGTTTGCATCAGATTTTCCGTCGCCATCAAAATCCCAAGCATAATCGATCACTTTTTCAGCATTACCTCTTAAAGGATCAGCGCTAAAAGTTACACTTAATGGAGAGTTTCCTCTGATTACGCCATCTTCATCTGCAGCAGGTACGCTTTTTAACTCAACTTGCGGACCGTTTAAAAGTTTACCAACTTGTAACTTAAACTCTTTGGCATAACTGCGGTTTGCTTCGGTAGTTAAACGTAAAGTTACAGTGTATTCACCATCGTTGTTAAATGTGTGAGTAACTTTTTTGCCACGTTGTGTCGGTGTTCCATCACTAAAGGTCCATTGATAATCAATAATATCTCCATCAGGTGCTTCACTTTCCGAAGCATCAAATTGATAGCCTACGCCTTTAAGCATTGGTTTGGCTTCTGGACTTATATTGTAGCCAATTTTAAAACCTGCATCATCGGCAACAACTATTTTTTTACTAGCTTTTGTAACTTGGCCGTTAGTATCGGTAGCTAACAAAGTTAAATTGTAGTCACCGTTGCTGTCGTAGGTAAACTCGGCTGTCGTACCTTCTTCGTCAATAATTCCATCGCCTTCAAAATCCCATTCAAACGTAACAATTTCGCCATCTGGGTCAGTTGATTTACCGGCATCAACTTTAATAGTTAGTGGTGCAGTCCCAAAGTCTGGTGTAGCCGTGAACTGTAAGTTAGCAGTTGCATTGGAGATCGCTACTTGCTTAGTAATAACTTGTCTAAGCTGTTCACCACTCGCAATATTTTTAAATATCAGTGTAAGCTGGACATCATAAACCCCACCTTCAGGTTTTTTCGTAAATGTGTGTGTGACTTTTGAGCCAGTTGCTCGATCACCATCTCCAAAGCTCCATTGGTAGCCAAGAACTTCAAACTGCTCAGCATCATATGGAATGCCTGTTGCATCAAAACTTACTTCGGTTGGTGCTGTTAAATCACGCAAAATCGCCGGTTCCGTCACAATATAGTCGTCAATCCTTAGAGTCTGACCGTTTGGTAATAATATTAGAATTCCTAATGTAACACCTGCCACCAAAAGCATGAAACCAGATAGTAAACTAAGTGCAAAGCCATGTTTGCGAACTTTTAACTCTGTTTTTGGAGCTTTTAGCATCTGAATAAGACCAAACGCTAAACCTGACATTGCAAGCAATGCCACTACAATCATAACAATAGTTAGAAGAACGTTTCTCAAGGCTATATCTAAACCAAAACCACTTAAGAATTCAACGCCGGCAGCAGTAAACAAAAATACCACAAATCCACCTGCAATCACAAGTAATCCGCCTAAAAGTGCAAACATTGTTACAAGTAAACGATCGCTATGCTTAACTTTGCCTAAATTATCTACCACAGTCGCAGCAGATTTGCCTGCATCAACTGGTGAAGCCGAAGTAACAGGGGTAATTGGAGGTAATGGCGTTTCAACAACTGATGTACCGCTATTTATAGAGCTAGTAGCTGTAGAGCTCGTATCAGTTTTTACATTGCCTGAAAACAACACCGCTGGATTTTCTTGCACCATTTTTGACTTTTGTGTGTCTTCGTTTAGGTGAGATTTTGCAACCTGTTGAGCTTCGTAAGCTTTGTACTGAGGTGTCTCACGTGGATCAACCATCTCTGGGACAATTGGCCCATTGTTAACATCATTAACAGTATTGCTATCGTTTGGATTTTGCATATTTGGATTTTGTGGATCTTGCATTGTCATAGGTATTTGTTATTTACATTAGTTTGCGGGTACCAGATTTTGATGCCTTATGCTCGTAACGGTTGTAATAACTGTTAACAGATAATGATACACCAGAAAGCACTACTAAAGCAAGTAAAGTCCAAAGCCCAACCAAATTGGTGTCGATGTCACTTAAGCTAGCTTGTCCAAGTGGTCTTTTTGCATTAAACACAACTTCAGCAGTAGCTGAATGGATATTTCCTTTGTTGTCGAAAGCAGTTAGTTTTACTGTAATTGGCTGCCAAGCAGAATTGAAATCTGTTGTCCAAGCTGCACCGGTTCCACCATTCACTCTGTGATCTACGTCATTGTTACGTATACCATCGCCAGGTGTATTTGGATTGCCGCTATTAGTATCAAAATAAATATTCTTATCCAGTTCTAGTTTTGTGATCTGACCAACATTACTATCAAAATAAAATGTAATATTAGCAGTTTCCCCATCAACGTAAATTGTGTTAGTTTGAGGATCAATAGCCGGTTTGGTACGCAACACAGCTTTTAGATTTGTTGTAGCCCCTTGTACTACACTTAATGCAGATTGTGTGACGATAACTGGGCGAGTAACTTCACCAGAATTGCCTTCATTATCTATAACAGTAAGTTTTACCTCGTAGTTGTCCGCACGGTCGTAAGTTAGGGTAGGGGATGCTTCACGACTATCAATATCGTTTGTTGCATCACCATCACCGTCGCTATCTGCCTCTAAATTGGCATCCCAGCGATATTCAGTTAGCGCACCGCCACGCTCACGATCAGCTAACGAGTTGTTTTGAAATTGAATTACCCCTGGTCGCACCTCTTCTGCGGTAAATGCAGCGCGAGGAGTTCTTAGGTTACTATCAACAAATACAGCAATAGGAGCAGAAATAGCGGTAGCTCCTTGATTGTCTGTAACTTTAACTCGTACACGGTAACCATCTTTGCCGCTAGCTTTTTGGTAAACATGATCAAATGTGTTATCTCGAGTCGGAGCGTCGTTGGCAAAACTTCCATCACCATCAATATCCCACTCAAAACTAACAATTTCGCCATCTGGATCTTCCGCTAGAGCTGAGAATACTAAATCTTCACCAACCAATAAGTTTGATCTATCAACTTGTAAAGTTACTTTAGGTCTAGCATTACGACCATTAACTGTATTTAAGGTTTTTAGTTCATTAGGTTTAAAACGATCTAAACAGTTTATTGTGTTGCCCTCGTCGTCCGTGATGTCGACACAGAATGCAAACTGATTTTCTTCTCCTTCAACACCCAAAGTAGCTACTTCTAGAATTGCTTCCGGTTCACTAACAACTTTTGTGCCAAGTTTTAAACCAGTATTGTTTACTGGGAAGTAGTAGAATCTGTATTCACGGATTTCCCCGTCAGGATCTTTTGCACCAAGAGCTTGAACACGAACAGGGAAAGGTGTAACAGGTTTAGGTCGATTATTGACCAAAGATGGATCACGCGGTTCAAGTGCTGTAATAGATAAGCTTTGAATGACAGGTGGTAAACTACCAATTTTAACAGGGAAAGTTAGTCGTTCATTAACATTACTATTGTCACGACTTGTAACAATAAC
>CAYLRB010000023.1:0-11499 GCA_964386265.1 uncultured Candidatus Peribacteria bacterium
TCTTAGTTTCAGGCCGTGATAGACCTCTCTTCTAGTAGACACCTTTTTTGCGTTTTACAATTTTTACATACTCAGTCAAGAAAACAATATGCAATCATAAAAAAAACGATTGCATTTTTTTATTTAGACCCTATTATCGCGGCGTATTAAATTGACTAATCAAAAAGTGGCCCATGACTAATCAGGAAAAAACGCCACCTGTTGCGAACGATGAGGTTTCGCAAAACATCCAACAAGCTTCCAAAAGTCCTTTCGTTCATCTAATGTTTGAGGGACATGGTCGCATGACTTTAAATGCCGCAGGTATTACTGTTGCTGGTGTTTTGGTTGCATTTTTAATTGGCTATTTCTTGGATCGTAGATTTGAGACGTCTCCACTTTTTACAATTATTGCAGTTATTCTTGGTTTTCCTCTTACACAAGTACTTATCTACAAGCGCTTTAGTGGAATTATCCGCGATTTAGGCGCGCAAAGTTCTAAAAAAGATTAATCATTACTCTTATAAATTATGGCTGTTCCAGCAATTCATATCGCTCCCATTGAAGTTTTCCAATTAGGACCGATTTCGGTTACTAACTCGATGCTAGCGGTTTTAGTTCTGGACGTAATTTTGATTTTGTTTTTTTGGTGGGCAAGTAGAGGCTTTGGCATGGTGCCAAGTCGTATACAAGTTATGATTGAAGTTATTGTTAACTTCTTTATGGAAAGTATGACAACTGCCTTTGGTAATGAAAGACAGGCTAAAAAATTCCTGCCACTGTTTGTTTGTCTATTTTTCTTTATTCTACTGTGTAACCAGTTTGGTTTACTACCACTTTTATCACAATTTGTGTTTGGACCTGAAGCTTCTCCGCTATTACGCACACCAACCGCTGATTACAGCATGACGATTGCTTTGGCAATTGGCATGGTAATTATTACACACATTATTGCCTTAATGGCTTTCCCGTTAAAACATATTGGAAACTATATTAAAATTGGCCCTCTACTTAAAGCTAGAAAACCTATGGAATTCGGAATGGCTTTTGTAGATATTTTCTTAGGCTTCCTAGATATTATTGGTGAAATCGCGAAAGTTATCTCTTTATCTTCTCGTTTGTTTGGTAATATTCTCGCTGGTGAAGTGATTGTCTTGATTATTAGTACAATCGCCGTCTTTAGCGCCTACATCATTCCTGTACCTTTTATCTTTCTAGGCGCGTTCTCAAGTATAACTCAAGCTTTTGTTCTCCCTTTCTTAACTATGCAGTATCTTGCTGCGGCCGTAGGTACGGGGCCGGAACTTGAGGAAGCGAAAGCTTCATAAAAATTTTATCCATATATTATTTAACTTTTATTGTTATGGATGTCGAAGCAATGCGTTATCTAGCAGTTGCAATTATGATGGGTGCCGGTGCTGCCTCTTCAGCGCTTGGTGAAGCTATGGTTGCTACTAAAGCTATGGAGGCTATGGGTCGTAACCCTGAGGTTTCAGATTCTCTGTTTCCTAAAATGATCGTTGGTATGGCTATTTGTGAATCAACTGCGATTTACTGTCTAGTTGTTGCCTTCATTATGTTGTTTGTTGGCGCTCAGTAATTTTTTAATCAGCTAACTTTTTATTGTTCATGGATGCATTAGCACAACTTGGGATCGACTTTAGATCGATTCTAATCTACATCATCAACTTCGGACTTTTATACGGGGTTCTTTACTATCTGGCGTTTAAACCGCTACTTGGCTTTATTGATACTCGTCGTAATAAAATAGCTACGGAGATTGATCAAGCTAATGCCCTCAAAGAAGGTTTCGAGAAACAGATCGGGTTGCTCGAAAAAGAAAAAGAGGCTGTTCGTGCCGATTTACAAGAGCAAATGCAGAAAATGGAAGCATTGCTTGATAAAAAACGGGCGGAAATGGTTGCCAAAATGGAAGCTGAGCGTGAAGAAATGCTAGCTAAAACTAGTGCAGAGATTACAGAACATAAAGATCGCATGGTTGCAGAAGTTGAAAAACAACTTTTAAGCCTAATGCAGAAAATTGTTTTGGAAATCGTTCACCACAAAGTTCCAGAAGATGTTATTCAAGCTAGTATTAACGAAGCTTGGAAAACCCATTATCGTAAATAGTAATATTTTTCACTTAAATCAATATGCTTGCGCAAGTTAACCACGCCATCATCGCTGAAATTCTAGTATTTTTAAAGGAAAATCAAACTTTCTTTGAAGATAAATCAGGTAAAGATGCGTTAGAAAAGTTAACTTTACCCAAACCGGTTAAAGAATATTTGTTTCAAGCTGATGCAGATCAGTTTATTTCAGAGTTCAGTGAACTGGTTAGATTCATCACGGGTAGTGTGCGCAAGCAAGAGTTCGGAAAATTAAAGGAAAATCAGTTACTCGAGGCTATTGTTAAGTTTTGGAGTTTTGACGTGATGGATCGCTTGGATGTGCTGACTACTGACTTTTATTTAAAATCTAAGAAAGACCAACTTAATCAGTTGGCTGATTTAGTTTTGGGCGAAGGAATGGTTAGTGACGCAGTAAGAGATTTAATTGCGACAGCTTCGGCTCAGGAACTGGCGAAACACGTGCGGGAGTTTGTTGGCCAAGTGCTAGCTTCACCACTGATTGTGGTGCAAACTCCTCGAGAAGTTGCTTATGAGTTCAAAAAAGAGATTCGTGAGCAGCTCCGCGCGGAGTATGGAGACGGCTCGTTGCCTGTCTTTCAAATTAACCGCAACCTAATTGGTGGTATGCGTGTGTTCGTTGATAGCGAAGTCAAAGATTTTTCTTGGCTTGGTAGAATCAAATTAATTACTTCTTTAAAAACTTAAGGTTAATCCTAATATATATGGCTAAAGCTAATTTAAACAAATTCATAGAGAGTTTGGAAGCGGCGATCGGTCAGATGCCCGCAAGTGGTGATGGTGATGGCCGTGGACACGGTATTATCGAATCGTTTAAAGATGGTGTAATCGCAATTCGTGGTTTATCAGATTTAAAAATGAGTGAAGTTGTAGATATCGAGGGTGCAGACGCGCAAGCGTTAGTGATGAATCTTGAACGTGATATCGCTTTTGCGTTAGTTCTTCAACGTTCAACTGCTGTTCGTGAAGGTCTTTTTGTTAAAGCTACGGGCAAATTTTTGAGCTTACCGGTTAGTGAGAATACTATTGGACGTGTAATCGATCCTCTTGGTGCTCCATTAGATGGTAAAGGCGATATTAAGGCTGATAAATTCATGCCTCATGAAGCGCAAGCTCCAGATGTAATGGCTCGTAAATCTGTTCACCAACCTGTACAAACTGGGATCGTTTCAATCGATGCTTTGATTCCTGTTGGTCGTGGTCAACGTGAGTTGATTATTGGTGATCGTCAAACTGGTAAAACAACTGTCGCTATTGATACGATTTTGAATCAAAAAGGACAGGATATGATCTGTGTTTATGTTTCAATTGCACAACGTGAAGGTAAAACTGCTCAAGTTGTAGAAACATTAAAAGCAAAAGGTGCGATGGATTATACAGTTGTAGTTTCTGCTCCGGCTGCTGCATCAGCTGTTATGCACTTTTTAGCTCCTTACGCAGGTTGTGCTGTTGCTGAATATTTTATGGCACAAGGAAAAGACGTTCTTGTTGTATACGATGATCTTTCAAAACATGCGGTTGCTTATCGCGAAATGTCACTACTACTTCGTCGTCCACCAGGCCGTGAAGCTTATCCAGGGGACGTTTTCTATCTCCACAGTAGACTTTTGGAACGTGCAGCTAAGTTAAACGAAGATAACGGTGCAGGTAGTATTACTGCCCTACCGATCATTGAAACACAAGCTAATGACGTTTCTGCTTACATTCCAACTAATGTAATTTCAATTACTGATGGTCAGATTTTCTTACAATCAGATCTATTCAATAAAGGTATTCGCCCTGCGATCAATGTTGGTATCTCAGTTTCTCGTGTAGGTGGTGCGGCTCAAACTGGAATCATGAAAAAAGTTTCTGGTACAGCTAAACTAGATCTTGCACAATACTATGAATTAGAAGCTTTCTCGCAGTTTGCATCTGAACTTGATGAAGCAACTAAAGCTCGCTTAACTCGTGGCCGTCGTGTGGTTGAAGCTTTGAAACAAAAGCAAAATCACCCTTACGCTTTATGGCAAGAAGTGATTGTACTTTATGGGTCAACTAAAGGTTTCCTAGATGAGGTTCCTGCTGATGAAGTTCAAGCTAAATTACAAGAACTTTTGAGCTTTATTGAAGTAAATCATGGTAAATTGGTAGAAGCGATTCAAAAGGAAAAAGCGTTAACTGAAGATATTCAGAAAATGATGGACGAAGCTGTAAAAGCTTTCTTTAACTAAAAATTAATTAAATCTTGAATTATGTCAGGATCATTACTCGAGATCAAAAAGAAGATCACCGGTGTAAAAAATACACGGAAGATTACGAAAGCAATGCAGCTGGTTGCCGCATCTAAAATGCGTCAATTTCAAAAGAAAGCTTTGGCTAGTCGCTCTTATGTTCGTGACCTATTAACGGTTTTGGATTTAAGTTTGGGTGAAGGTCAACACAGCATTTATGAAGCTGAGCGCAAAGATGGTAAAATTTTGTTTGTACTTTACACATCGGATAAAGGTCTGTGCGGTGCTTTAAATACTAAACTGATTAAAGCGCTGTTCAACTCTGAACTATGGCAACAAACACCTGAAGAAAAGCGTGTGCTTTACACAATTGGCCGCAAGAGCTTCGAATTTGCTCGCAACAATAAAATACCTGTTGCAAAACACTTTGTTGGTATCCCTGAAAAACTGGACACCTTAAACATGTTGAAAATTGTTGATAAAATTACTGAATTCTGGCGTGAAGAAAACTGTGAGCATGTTTACTTTGTTGCACCTCACTATAAAAACTCTTTCACGTTCTATCCAGTTCGTAAGACTTACCTACCCTTCTCTCATGACATGTTGAAACAACACATGGAAGCTACTGAAACAGTTGCTCGCGAAGAATGGACAGAAAATCAAAAAATGAATCTTGTTGAATACATGTTGTTTGATCCAAACCGCAAAGTTGTTGTTGAACGCTTACATGAACTAATTATTCAAGCTTTGTTTATTCAAGCTTTTATGGAATTAAAAGCAGCTGAATACTCAAGTAGAATGATCGCGATGCAGAATGCAACTGATTCTGCCGATAAAATCACTAAACAGCTAACTTTAAACTACAATAAAGCACGTCAAGCTGCTATCACGCAGGAAATTGCCGAGCTAAGTGGTGCAAGTGCAGCTCTCTAATTTATTTCTATAATTTCTTAAAAGTATGTCAGCGACAAAATCCTTACCGAAAGGTCGCATCGCCCGGGTGATCGGGGTGGTAGTTGATGCTTATTTTCCAGATCATACACCAGATCAGCTAAATGCTCTAACAGTCGAAGGACCAAATGGAACTGTAACTCTAGAAGTTCAGCAACATTTAGGTGATGGCTTAGTGAGAGCTGTAGCGATGTCAACAACTGATGGCTTGTCTATCGATCAAGAGGTATTAGATACTGGTCAAGCAATCTCAGTACCAGTTGGTGAAGTTACTCTTGGACGTGTATTCGATGTAACTGGGATGCCAATTGACGGCCAAGGAGCAATTGATGCCAAGGCTGAACGTCGTCCAATTCATGCTAAACCTCCAGTATTCACTGACCAAAATCCAAAAGTTGAAATTTTCGAAACAGGGATCAAAGTAATCGATCTACTTGTACCGTTCATTAAAGGGGGTAAAGTTGCTCTTTTCGGTGGTGCGGGTGTAGGTAAAACTGTAATCATGCAAGAGTTGATTCACAACGTTGCAATGGGACATGGTGGTTACTCTGTATTTGCTGGTGTAGGTGAACGTACTCGTGAAGGTAACGATTTGATCCATGAAATGAAAGATAGTGGAGTAATCGACAAACTAGCGATGGTGTTCGGTCAAATGAACGAACCTCCTGGTGCTCGTATGCGTGTTGCTTTGACTGGTATTACAATTGCTGAAAAATTCCGTGATCAAGGTTTAGATATTTTGATGTTTATCGATAATATTTTCCGCTTTACTCAAGCTGGTTCAGAAGTATCTGCGCTACTTGGACGTCTTCCTTCTGCAGTAGGTTACCAGCCAACACTTGCAACTGACATGGCTGGTCTACAAGAACGTATTACTTCAACTAAAACTGGTTCTATTACATCTGTACAAGCTGTATATGTACCGGCTGATGATCTTACAGATCCGGCTCCTGCAACGACTTTCGGTCATTTGGATGCGACAGTATCTTTATCTCGTGGTCTTGCTTCACTTGGTTTGTATCCGGCTGTAGATCCACTTGATTCTACTTCATTGGCTCTAAAAGCTGACCTTGTTGGTGAAGAACACTACGAAATTGCTACTTCTGTACGTAAACTTCTACAACGCTACAAAGAGTTACAAGACGTAATTGCGATCTTGGGTATGGATGAGCTTTCTGATGAAGATAAAACTGCCGTTTACCGAGCACGTAAAGTTCAAAAATATCTAACTCAAAACTTCTTCGTTGCTGAACAGTTTACAGGAACACCTGGTGACTACATCAAAAAAGAAGATACAGTTAGTGGTTTCAAACGCATTCTATCTGGCGAGCTAGATCACATTGACGAAGGCCACTTCAGCTATGCGGCTTCTGTTGAACAAGTTATCCAACGCCATGAAAAGGCTGCAAAATAAGCTTTCTAATAAAACTATAAATTATGGCTCGACCATTTAAATTAGCTATTCGCACACCAGAAGGAGAATTCTTTGCAGGTGACGTGACCAGCATTCGCATTAACACAGAAGGCGGTCAGGTTAAAATGTTAGCTAAACATGCCACGATTGCCGCAACCGTTGTCTTCTCCCCTGTTTGGGTAGAAGCAGATGATAGCACTGAAGAATTTTTTGTTCGTCGAGGTGTTATATTTTTTGACAACATTCGCAACGAAGCAACATTGCTAGTAAACTATTGTACTCGAAAAGCTGAAATGAGCAGACAAACTGTTGAAGAATATCTCAAATTTATTGAAGAACGTCTAACATCAGGCGAGAAATTGAGCGGATTTGAAATCGGATTCCTAGAGGGAGAAAAATTAGCGGTAAAAATGCAATTAAAAGGCTAACTAACGGCGACATGTCGCCGTTAGTTAGGTATCGCCGCAGCGAAGCTGCGGCTGTTTCCTGTCAACAGAATTGCCGACCATATTAAAGATTGTGGTTGGCAGTTTCGTTTTGTTTTTATATATTGAATCTACATATTAAATCAGCACTTCACTTGCAAAGACACCAGTTTCAAAATTTCAATGCAAACAAAATTCCATCTAGAGCTAAATGGAAGCTACGTTGGCGTTCACTAAAAAATATTTTATTTTTGGGTTTAGTTATATTGGTAGTTTGGCAGTTAACTGTTGTTAAATTTGTTCAAAGTAAGCAGATTGATCAAGCGATCACAGAGATTGATAACTTACAAAATGAACTAAAAAGCCTACAAGATCCTAACTTTGATAGCTCAAACTCGGAAGTAAGCTTGGAAGAACAACTGTTTGCGGTAATAGCAGCTGTTGGCAAACAAGAAAAAGAAGCGCAAATAAGTGGAGAATTAAATGAAGCTTATGCAAAACTGCCGAAATTAAATTGGCCAGAAGATTTTACTTTTGATGAAGAGAATCAAATTATTACCCGTGAAGAGAGCGCTGGTGCAGTCCTAGCATTCGACTACAACGAAGGAGACACAGAGATCACAGTCATCTCCCCTAGAGGCAAAAAGGTTTATAAAAGTTCTCAAGCTTTTTTAAATTTTGTAACGAAATTAAGTCAACAAGATCTGCTTAAGCTCTACAAAGAGACTGAGCAGTTGAAAAGCGCTGGGAACAATGTTTTTAGAGAGTTAGACAGAGATAATGCCGCTAACTTACTTGCAGATAATAAAATAACTTTTGAATCCAATAGTGATAATAATAAAGTTGAATTTTTTAACGAGGATGGAGAAAACATTGCAGAACTTAGCTGGCAGCTCAAAAATGGCGTGGCTTCTTATGTTGCAAGTTATAATGACCAAGAAATCAACTTTACATCGGGTAATTTGAGCTCTCAGCTCCCCCGCTTTCTGGTTAAGTTGAATGGTAAAAATGAACTCGAAAAACTGTTTGAAGAAACTCAAAGAAATTTGGAAGCAGTTTTTGAATCTAAAGCTTTTAAGAAAGCTTTAACCGAACAAAAATTAAAGCTAACAAAATCTGATGAGCAAGCTGATGGGGTTGTTTATCGCATAGCAAGTGACGGAGGTAACATCAACATAGAGCTGTTACTTGAAAGAGGAACTGGCTTACTGAAACTCCTTGAAGGAGAAAGTGCGATTGGAATTGAAGAGTTTCTGGAGCAAGCAGAGGCTAAAAAAAAAAGGCTAGATATTCCTGATCAAATCAATGTTGGTAGTAACTCAGCAGATGAGGTTATTTTACTAGCCGGCAAACATGGTAGCTTAACGGACACTATGATGTTGGCGATTGTTGATGCTAGTTCGGAACGTGTTGATTTAATTAGCTTACCACGTGATTTATGGTGGGGTGACCGCAAGTTGAACAGTTATTACTCGCTGGGCGGTATGAGCACATTAGTGAGCGAGCTTGAGAAAATCAGCGGCTATAAAATTGATCATTATGCCTTAGTCGATATGTACGCGTTTGTTGATGTTGTAAATATTCTGGGAGGAGTAGATGTAACATTGGAGGAAGCTGTTATTGATCCAAGTTATAAAACTTTTGATGATGGCAAATGGGGCACACTTTACTATGAAGCTGGGGATTATCACCTAAATGGAACGCAAGCTCTTAGATTAGCCAGATCACGTCATTATTCATCTGATTTTGCTCGTGCTGAACGTCAACAGCTAATTTTGCAGTCTCTTCACAAAAAAGCTTTGGATATCTCCCCATTTAATATAGTAAAACTTTCTGCGCTGGCAAAAGCGGTGTTGTCAAAACTAGAAACAGATATAACTGTGGAGCAAAGTATCGCCTACTTTAAAAAATATAGAAACTTCGAAGTCAACTCGGCTGCTGTATTGAGTTCAGGTAATATTTTAGAGTCAAGTTACAGCCAACAAGAAGCATACGAAGATTGTCTACAATCAGGCTCAACAAGCTGTAGCAAAGGTGCTTATATATTGCAGCCAAGAGATGGTAATTGGGACTTAATAAAGTGGTTTATTCGGGAGTCGGTTAAAGAAGCGTGATGTGAGGAGGATAAAAAATTTTAGCAAAACTTTATCTGTCAAACAACTTCTGTAGTTCGGCTTTGAAGCTCTCTTTGTCTGTAAATTGTCTGTAAACTGAGGCAAATCGTATATATGCAACGTCATCAAGTTTTTTTAAAGCTTCCATGACATCTTCACCGATGTCGACACTTGGTACCTCTTTGCCTTGTGACATCCAATGCTGCTCTAGTTCATTAAGTAAATTCTCGACTTGTTCTTGAGTTATTTTGCGTTTTTCACAAGCACGCCAAATGCCACGAGCAAGTTTTTCACGATTGTACGATTCGCGCGAGGAATCTTTTTTGATAACGATAAAGTTGGCGGAGGCAATGCTTTCAAATGTTGTAAACCTGTAACCACATTCTGAGCAAGATCTTCGGCGACGAATTGCTTTATGATCGTTGGCATCACGAGAATCCACTACTTTGGTATCTGGGTGTTTACATTTTGGACAACGCATTTTGCTTTTGGTAATCTTATGTTTTAATTATTCCATAAACTATCACATAAGAGCAATATGCAACTTAACATTCTAAAAGTTGGTAAAACCGCGAAGGACTATAATGATTTAACGAATAAGTACATTAAATTCTTAACTAGTTTAAAGGACAAAGTACAAGTTCAGGAGTTAATGCCGGGGCAAGATATTTCAAAATACTTACAGTCTGATCTGCCGCAGATATTATTAACTGAGCATGGTAAACAAATGGATTCCATTGAATTTGCAAAGTTTTTGGAAAAACAGACTGAACAAACAGGTAAAATTCAGCTTATTATTGGTGATGCATTTGGATTCACGCCAGAGTTTCGGGCAAAATTTCCCTTACAAATTGGCTTAAGTGAGCTAACTTTGACGCATGATATGGCTTACTTGGTTTTATTAGAACAGCTTTATAGAGCTAGAACAATTATGCTCGGAAAAGAATATCACTATTAATGATCCGATCCTGTTTATTTTTTTGACAACAATTTTTGCCCTTGAGGGTAAGTTACGAGTGCTGTTTGCCAAACAATGATATGCGAGAAAAAGGCTTCACTTAGAGACAAATCTGTGCTACAATTGGGAGATTTAGTTAGTATAAATGCTCAACAAAGAACTGCTAGTTAGTGAGTTAACCAAAGAAAGCCCATATTTTGCCCAGCAATTAGGCATTTATGAACAAACTGCCGCTAGGCAAGGAATTCCACTTACTGATCGTATTCAGGAAATTGGCAGTTTTGATCCAATCATTCTAAAAGGCGTATTTGCACGTGCTTATGGTGTTGAAGAAGCGCCAGACGATCTTGATTCTGGTCTTGAAATTACGCAAAAATATTTGCCATTACCTGTAGCGAAAGCGCAAAATCTCCTAATTTTCCATGAAGGCGAAGATAGTTTCAGTGTTGCAACTTCAAACCCGGATAACTATGACGCACTTAATCTTTTAGAGAATAAGCTACACAAAAAATTAAAAATTTACTACGCATTTAAAGATGATGTTTTAAAAGCTCTAAGTAATGAACATATCGACTTAGCTGAACAGATTGAAAAGCTAAAAGTTGGTGATATAAAAGATTTTGCCGACATGGAAGCGTTGCAACATTCATCTAAGTTGCTTGATCTGATTTTACTTAATTCAATTGCTTACCGGGCTTCGGATATTCATATTGAACCTCATCAAAATCGTCTAATTATTCGCTTTAGGATTGATGGTATGCTGAAAGATATTTTGGAACTACCTCCTGAATTTGCAGAAATAATTAATTCTCGTATTAAAGTTTTGGCTGAAATGAGATCTGATGAGCACCACAAACCACAAGATGGACGCTTTAAGCTAAAACTAAGCGACACCGTTGACGTAACTACACGTGTTTCTATTTTACCAACTTATGAAGGTGAAAAAGTTGTAATGCGTATTTTGTCTGAGAATAAACAAAAAACAAATCTTACAGATCTTGGTTACACACCAGATAATCAGACTAAAATTTATAATAACACAAAAAAGGTTCATGGTATGCTGCTTGTTACAGGACCAACTGGTTCTGGTAAAACAACGACTTTGTATACTGTATTAAAGCTACTAAACCGCCCTGATGTTAATCTGATGACCGTTGAAGATCCGATTGAGTATCGCTTGGATAGAGTTAATCAAATTCAAGTTAATCCGGTTGCTGGTTTAACATTTGCAGATGGTTTACGCTCAATTTTGCGTCAAGATCCCAATGTGATAATGGTTGGTGAAATTCGTGATC
>CAYLRB010000023.1:11509-19925 GCA_964386265.1 uncultured Candidatus Peribacteria bacterium
CGCTAACAGGTCATCTTGTTTTGGCTACTTTGCATACAAATTCGGCTACAGATACTCTTCCCCGTTTGTTACAAATGGGTGTTGAAAGATATCTAGTTGCATCTACGGTGAATGTTGTAGTTGCTCAAAGGTTAGTTCGTAAACTTTGTGAAAACTGCAAAACGCCAGTTGTTTTTGATGAAACTATGCATAAAAAACTGATTGGTAGCGATCCTGAAGACAGCTTTCATAAACAATTTTTAGATGCTAGCAAAGGTGTATTAACTCATGGTCAACAGATCTATGAAGCTCATGGCTGTGAACAGTGTAGCGACCTTGGCTATAGCGGACGTTTGGCGATTGCCGAAGTTCTTGAAGTTACGGATATTGTAAAAGAGTTAATCTATAAAGATGCATCTCCTATGGAGATTGAAGCTGCTGCTAAAGCTGAAGGCTTTAAATGCCTATTAGATGATGGTTTGGATAAAGTTGCGAAAGGCTTTGTACCTTTATCTGAGTTAATCAGGGTTATAAAAACTTAAAAATTTAATATGCCTCTATTTCTATACAAAGCGGTTAACCAACAAGGTAAAAAGTATAAAGGTACCGTTTTTGCGTATTCAAGGGAAGAAGCTGTAAATAAACTAAGGTCTCAAGGTTCAATCGTCACGAATTTGGAGGAACAGCAAAAAAGTTTACATTGGTGGAATCGACCAGTTGGTAGTGTTAGTTTTAAAGATAAAATTGTTTTCTTGAAATACTTGGCAACAATTTTAGAATCAGGCTTGAGTTTGAAAAAAGCTTTAGAAACTTTGGCTGAACAAACTAAAAATAAATTTTTCCGCGATATAATTGCCGATATAACAACTAGTATTGAAAATGGGCAATCTTTTAGCGAATCATTACGCAGATTTCCAAAAGTTTTTAACGAAATTTTTGTTAGTATGGTGGCCGCAGGTGAAGTTTCGGGTAATTTATCTCAGACTTTGCGTTTTTTAGAAAAACTGTTAACAAAAATTTATCGTTTTCAAAAGAAGTTAATTGGGGCAATGGCTTACCCAGTTGTTGTTTTAGTAATTGCCGTTGGGGTTGTTGTTGGAATTGTACGTTTTATTGTTCCCCAGCTACTGCCAATTTTCAGTAGTTTCGGAAGTGAACTACCTTTGCCAACTCGCATATTAATATTTTCCGAAAAAGCTCTTAGTGACTACTGGTATTTCTTGATTTTAATGGTTGTTTTCATAGTTTTGTTTGTTGTTTGGGGCATGAAAATACGCAATATTCGCTTAGCTACAGAAAAAGTTCTACTTAAAATTCCGTTTATTGGTCCGCTAATTAAGCGTGTTCAAATTACACGTTTCACTCAAATCTGTGCATTACTACTAAAAAGTGGTCTAACGTTTATTGAAAGTTTAACAGTTGCATCAAAAACAATTAAAAATCTGACTTACCGAGAGTACTTACTTGCAGCTACTGCCTACATTGAATCTGGTGGTTTGTTATCTGAGTATCTACAAAAACGCCCAGACTTATTTGATGTTACTTTTGTACAAATGGTGGCTTTAGGTCAAGAAACCGGTAATTTAGAAAAAACTTTAGAGGTGGTTGCCGAACTTAACGAAGATGAAGTGAATAGTCGCCTAAAAATTATCTCCGAACTAATTGGCCCGATCGTGTTACTAGTTGTGGGTGGAATTATTGCTCTTATTGCAGTATCAGTAATTGGACCTATTTATCGCCTACCTTCTTTGATCAAACAATAATGAACTTAAGATTAAAAAATAGAGCGGGGCTGACATTAATTGAGATTTTAGTTGTGATTGCCATTTTAACTATTTTGGTTGGTTTAGGTAGTTTGCTTACACCAAGAGATTTGGCATCTGCTCAAGTTGGAGCGGCTGCTGATGAGCTTTGGCACAACCTATTTTGGGCGCAGGCTTTAAGTCGTAGTGGTTATAGAAACCTCCCAAGTGGTATACACTTTGGAACAACAAGTTATACAATTTTCACGGACGACGTTTACAGTGCGAGCGAACCAACAAATATTGTCTACAGTTTACCAAATAGCGTTCGTATTTCTTCAGTAGATCTAAGTAGCGGAGGTAATACAATATATTTTAGAGAAATAACAGGTGAGCCAGAAAACTCAACTGGCACAATTAGTTATAGCGGTGATATATCTCTTATACATAGTGATGGTTATGACTTAAGCATTAATGTTAGCGACCAAGGTGTAATAACTTTAAGCCCATAATATGAAAAAAAGATCCGGCATAACGGTTATTGAAATTCTAATTAGCATGGTTATTGTTGCTGTATTTGCTGGAAGCACTTTTATTTTGCAAACACTTACAACTAGAAATCTTGATGGTAGCGATCGCTTAACCCAAGCATATTTTTATCTACATGAAGGCGTGGAAATATTGAGAAACATGGGGCAGGACAACTTTCCAAACTTAAATGTAGACACGTACGCATTGAGCAGAACTGGCAACGAATATTCTTTGCTTACTGGCAGTGGACAACCGGAAAACTTACCAGGCGGCTTTACTCGCTCAATTGTTGTTGAGCCAGTTAACAGGAATGCTGCATTAACTTATACACCAGATGGTGACTATCCAGATTACTCTGCAAGAATAACAACTATATCTGTAAATTGGGAAGAAGCTGGTACACCAAAAGCGGTTTCGGTAACAAAACTTATAACTGAGTGGCAAGCTGTAGGGTGGGTACAAACTCGCCAAGAGGACTTTGCCAAAGGCTCGGACAATAATACAAAAGTTGTGCGTACAGATCATGATCCATTTGAAATTCCCGGTAATGGTGGCGTACAACTTGGCTCTGGCAAAACAACTGGACATTTTACCTCGAATGAACATGACACAGGTAGCAGCTCAACGGTATATGAGTATTTCCAACCAATTGCCTATGAACCAGCTGGTACACAGGCACGTTACCAAATCCGAACAGCAAGTACTAAAAACGGCTTAAACTCTGCTACTTTTGTGGGACCAGATGGAACCTCATCTACTTATTACTTAGCAGGATATACTCCAATTGTTACTAGCCCAAGTGCTACGGGTAGGCGTTATGTACAATGGCGTGCATACTTAACAAGTAATAGTGGCCAAATATCACCAAGCGTAGAATATGTTATGATTAGCTATTAAATATGAAAAAATTGTTTAAAAAGTTTGCTACAACTCAAAAAGGCACCACACTCCTTGAGCTTTTACTTTACATAGCTTTATCGGCAATTTTACTTGTTGGTGTCTTACACTTAAGCACGTTTGTTGTGATTGATGACCGCTCAAACCAAAGCCAAATGATGATGCTACTGGAATTGGAAAAAACTTTACAAGAAACGTCAAAACTCATTATCAAAGGTGATCCAGCGGAAGCAGTCACAGTAACTTCCAACAGTTTGGAATTCACCGATAATACTGGTCAAGATATACGAGTTTACCATGATACGACCGTTAATAAAATTATGACAAGTATTAATGGTACTACGCCATATCCCCTTCATTCAGATAATGTTAATGTTACTAACTTTACAATTACTCGCTTAAACGCAAGTAGTGACGTGCACCTGTTTGAACTATTTGTTACTGGTGAAAGCGGATACGGCGACACAGTAAGTTTTAGAACAGCAGCAAGTTTTACAGCAAAAACATAATCAATAATTATGAACAAAAAACCTGGATATATCACTCTGTTAAGCACAATTATTGTTATGTTGATTGTCTCAACTTTTCTAATCAGTAGTAGTCTTAGCATTGGTCGAGCTGGGCAAACTTCACTAATCTACTACAAAACTTATGTTGCAGATGCCTTAACGCAATCCTGTATCGATGAAGGACTCTCACGCTTGCGAGGTGATCGCTGGTTTGAAGAAGGTATTTTGGAATTAAATTCCGGTACTTGTACAATTGAAGTTAATGGTAATCAAGATGAACGCACAATTGTAGCGGAAGTAAATTTAGATGGATTTACCAGATCAGCAACAGCAGATGTAACGCTAATCGAGGTAAATGAAGATGCCTACGATATGATCGTAAATTCCATTAGTTACGACTAAGATGTTTGCGTTTTTTAATCTTA
The DNA here is from genome assembly GCA_964386265.1 of uncultured Candidatus Peribacteria bacterium. GTDB lineage: Bacteria > Patescibacteriota > Gracilibacteria > UBA1369 > UM-FILTER-41-14 > CAYLRB01. The sequence goes on from CAYLRB010000023.1 coordinate 15,593, forward strand.
AGCTGTAACTTGAATAGCGTCTTAAGATTGTATAATTATGGCGAATAGCGCTAAAAATTTTATCTGTTTCACACTAAGGGATGACCATATTACGGCCATCGAATTTGAGCGTCAGCATAAAGGGATAAAGTTAATTTCTTATAATCAAATTTCTCTAGAGAACGGTATTTATAAAGATGGCAAAGTTTTGAAAAATGAGGAATTCAAACAAAAATTAATTGAACTAACTAGCAGTGCTCAACCGCAAGCAATGACGGCAAGTAGCTCGATTGTAATAATTGAAAATGATGTAGTTTTCAATCACTGCTTTGCTGTACCTCATCTAAAAGATTTAAATATTCTAAGAAAAGTTGTTCCTCAAAAAGCTGAGGAAGTTATCCCTTTTTCACAAACAGAGCTGTTTTGGGATTATGAATTACAAAAGCTACCAGCAAATCAATTATCTGATCAAATAAAACTACAGTATCTAGCTATACCAAAGCAGATCAGCGAAGAAATAATGCAACATTTTAAGCAAGCTGGCTTTGAAGTACTTATTTTGACGGCTGGAATGGAAATTTACAAATCACTACTCTTGGAAGCTGCACCGACTAACAAGCATGTAATTGTGATTGAAGCTGATTGCGAAAGAACTCAGATTTTATACTATGAATACAACATTTTACTGCGCATTCGCCGCATCGACTTCAATCTGCGTCCTTTCTTGGAAATGTTGGCGTTACAAAATAATTTGACACTTGAGTCATTACTTTCGCTACTTGTAACAAATGTTCAAAAAACTGAAGAGCTCAAAATCCAAGACGCAGACCTGTTTTTCGAGCCCTACTTCAAAGCAATAAAGCAAACTATTAAAGAAATGCTTGGTGACAACGTTAGTCCTGAAAGAATTTTCCTGTGGGGAGAAGGCCTTTTTGTTCCAGAGTTGTTTAAGCTATTCAAAAAAGAACTAACTCCAAGTCCGGAAATCAATGTGCTCTGGCGATCGATTACAATTGACCATGCAATTAGACAAAACCAAGAGCTGGTCAAGATAATGAATAATAATATTATTGATTTTGGTATTACGGCATCAGCTGCCTTTAACTTTTTAAAGCTACTTGCTGAATATAAAATGTTAAACTTGTTGCCTAGGTCGCAACAAATCATTGCGCGAAACACTTTAATAAGCGGTACATTAAACCGAATTGGACTTGGGATATTCAGCTTATACTTCTTGTTAATCATCTTCTTACTTTATGGAACATACGACCTAAACAAGATGCTGGCTGATGCGAGTACTAAATTAAATGATGCTATTTCACAAACTAGCAATAGCCAAGATGCAAAAATTCGCTCAGACATTGAGAACTACAATCGCGACATAACAACGTTAGCAAGCGTTGTTAATCAATTGCAACCAGTCCCAAAAGAAATTATGCGAATTTATAGCTTTCAACCAGTTGGAATTAACTTTGAATCTCTTAATTACAATTCCAAAGATTATACTTTGCAAATTAACGGGATAGCTGATGATCGCAACACGTTGCTAAACTATCAAAACCAACTTCTTGAGTACTTAGAAAACAAAGCTACCATTGACTCTCCGTTGTCCAATTTTGACCGCAGTACAAATGCTCCGTTTACTTTAGTAATCCAGTTCAAAAAATAATTTTATTTTATGCAAGAAATTTGGTTGATTATCAAAAAAAATTTCACACTAAAGCTGATGTTGTTGTTATTAGTTTGCGCACTAATAACTCCCCTATTTTTTGTTAATAGATTTAAAATAATTGCTACAAAAATTAGTGAAGCATATGGAAACTTACAAGCCTACTCCCAAGTAGAAACTCGCTTCAATGTTATTACCAAGCAATATCGTGAACAATATCCTCAACTTGCCAGTGATTTAGAAGCTAGTTTTCCAAATGAAAAACAAGTGATTCAGATTCTGGAAAGTTTAGAAGCAAAAAGTAGAGCGGCTGGACTAGAAATACTTATCAGTTTGCAACAAAGAGATGACAAGGTGAAAAATTTAATTCCGTACAAAGCAACTTTTACAGAAACTACTGGCACGGTTGGGTTAATGAAATTTCTACAAATCCTAAATGATATTCCAGCATTTAGTGAAGTTCGAATAATTAACTCTGACTTTACTCCCGCAACCGAAAAAGATTCAGCCACAACGAAGCATGAAGTTGGATTTTATTTAGTAACACGATAATATGTTCGATTCAAATTACATTAAGAAATATATTGCAGAGTTTTTTTTAGGAATATTTGCTGTGATTATATTGGTTCTATTGTTGATCAGTATTACAATTTTTTTGAATCTTAAAAAGAGTGCCCTAATACCAGCTAATATTGACAACTCAGAGCTAACACTTCCTACATTAAATGCTGCGACCTATCAAAAACTGCTAGAAAAGAAGAAGTAGGCAACGAATACAAATAAACTTTTGCGACTTTTGGCAATACGTATATTAGCACGAGCAAGCCTTTTGGCTTGAGATTTAGCAAGAATACTGATTAAATTTGGCCTGTTGTCATTAACAAATATCAATATGTCTTTCAAAAAAGGTCTTACCTTGATTGAGATCCTGCTCGTGATTGTTATCTTGAGCATCTTGGCTGCTTTAATCATTGTTGCGTTGAACCCAGCGCAAAATGTTAGCGACGCTAATGATCAAGTAACTCAACATGAGTTAAACCAAATTGGTCGTGCTATTCAGCAATGGTCAATCGAGACTGTAGCTTCTACAGGAGCTGCTCCAGCTGAAATTACAAGCTTAACAGCTGTAACTGCACTTTCAGATAGTGGTCTAGATCTTTGCCCACTAGTACCTACGTATATTGCTGAAATTCCAGCTGCACCAGGAGGAACTGCTGCTACTGGCGCTCTTTGCTCTGCTGCAACAGTTTACAATACTGGTTACACAATCAACTATGACCCTACTACAAGCTCATTTGTATTAGGTAACGCTGCAGGAACTGTTACAACTTCTCCTGTAAAACTATAATTAGTTTAAAGAGAAATCTTAAAGAGCTCGCCACTTAATGTGGCGAGCTCTTTTTTTGTCAGCCCAATTTCCTAGACTATTGACCAATCATTACTTATAATTCGCGCACAAGTTTGAATAAATAAGTATGCTCGTATTAAAAGAAATTTCAAAAGCTTATGGTGATCACCACGTTTTAAAAAATATAGACTTGGAAATTGTTCCTGGAGATTTTGTTTTTCTTGTTGGACCATCTGGGGTTGGTAAATCTACTTTGTTGCATCTTTTGATCGGTGCAGAGTTACCTACTTCTGGACAAATAAAAATTGACGATATTGCTTTGGATGCAATGGACGAGCACTCGCTACAACTTTATCGCCGTAAGATTGGCATGGTTTTTCAAGATTTCAAGTTACTACCCAAAAAAACTGTTTTCGAAAATGTAGCATTTGCACTCGAAGCAACTGACATTGATCCTACCGAGATTCCTGAACAAGTCATGTCAGCACTCAGCAAAGTTGGCCTATCTGGTAAAGAAGATGCTTTTCCGCGTGAACTATCAGGTGGTGAGCAACAGAGAGTTGCGATTGCCAGAGCGATTGTTCGAAAACCAAACTTACTTATTGCTGATGAGCCAACAGGTAATTTAGATCCACGTACAAGTCAGGAAATCATCAACCTTCTAAAAAAACTGCATGTTGATGAACAAGTGACTATAATCATCGCAACCCACGACAGATCGATTGTAAATCACTTAAGAGAACGTGTAATTGAACTTAGCCAGCAAGGAATAGTGAGAGATGAAGAAAATGCGTTTTACTATTAAACAAAAAAATATGCGATTAAGAGCTGGACTAACTTTGATTGAGATTGTAGTGGTCGTTGCTATTTTGGCTGTACTAAGTGGACTAATAATTGTGGCAATTAACCCACAAGACAATCTGAGCGATGCAAATGCAGTAAGAACACAACAAGAACTAAGTACTATTCAACAAGTATTACAGCAAATTTTTGTAAACAATAATGGCAACGCACCTACAGAAATTAGTGGGGCCGGTCTCACCGGTTTTAGCGAAATCCGAAGCGCGGCCGGTGGTTACAATATTTGCAGCCTACTTGTACCCACCTATTTAGACGAATTACCAGTTAATGCAACAGGCAGCTTCACAAGCTGTTCAAATTACGCACTAGGATACGAACTAAGCTACACAGCAAACCCAGAACAGTTTCAGTTAAGAGACCCTTTAAGTGGAGTTAGCTTACCAGTTGTAAACTTTTAACTTGCGTACATTTGAGGCCAAAGGCCGCATTCGCGTGCAAGCGCGAACTTTGTGATTCAAAAATCAGCCTCAGCTTTT
>CAYLRB010000024.1:0-2703 GCA_964386265.1 uncultured Candidatus Peribacteria bacterium
TACATTTTTTCTTTTTGCCTACTATCTACTGCTTTTTGAACACTCTTAGGTTATCCAAACAAACCTGCATATGTAATAAATCTTTTGTAAATAGTTTTTATTTACCGCCCTTAGTTTGTCGCTCGTATTTTTAGCCAATTTGTGCTAAAATAGTAGTAACTGATAATAAATACAAAATATGAGATTAACTTCTTATGGAGCGGCTCGCGAAGTTACAGGATCTAAACACCTTTTGGAAGTAAACGGTAAGAAAATTTTGCTAGATTGCGGGATGTTTCAAGGAAGTAGACGAGAAGCAGAAGACAAAAATGAGCAGCTACCGGTTGATCCGGCTTCAATCGATATGATGGTTATTTCGCACGCGCACATGGATCATACGGGAGCGATCCCCTACTACGTCAAAAAAGGCTTTGACGGACCGATTTTTTCAACATTTGCGACAAGAGATCTGTGTACATACATGCTTGCTGATAGTGCATACATTCAACAAAAAGAGGTTGAACATATTTTAAAACACAAAGGTGAAATTGTTGAACCGCTTTACGACATTGAAGATGCCTCTAAGGCGTTGGAACTTTTTCAAACTATTTCCTATCGTCGCCGAACTTTGCTAACCGAAGGTGTATGGCTAACATATTATGATGCTGGTCACATTTTGGGCTCAGCGCAGGTTTTTTTAGAGATTGACGACATGGAAGATGAAGGTAAACGTAAAACGTTATTGTTTACTGGCGATCTAGGCCGCAAAGGCTTACCTATTTTGCGTGATCCCGAATACATTCCTGAAGCAGATTTTGTGATGATGGAATGTACTTATGGAAATCGCTTTCATAAATTTATTGCTGATATTGATGATCATTTTGAAAAAATTGTAAAAGAAACAATTGCTCGTGGTGGTAAAATTTTGGTTCCGGCTTTCGCACTAGAACGCACACAAGAAGTTGTTTACCATCTGCATACTTTGATTGAAGAAGGGCGTATTCCGGAAATTCCTATTTTCGTGGACAGTCCATTAGCCTCTAACGTTACAACTGTTTTCCGCGCTCACCCAGAATGTTTTGACAGTGAGACCTACAAGGCCCTGATTGATCACAAAATGGATCCGTTTGGTCTTGAACGAATCAAGTACATTACCGATGTTGCCGACTCTAAACGCCTAAATAACTACAAGCGGCCGTGCGTAATTATCGCGGCTGCGGGAATGGCTGAGCACGGCCGCATCCTGCATCATTTATCTAACAACATCGAAAACCCTGCCAACACCGTGATGATTGTTGGCTACATGGCTGAAAACACTTTGGGGCGCAGACTTGTTGAAAAGCAACCAATTGTGAAGATTTTTGGTCGCCCACACAATAACAGAGCAAACTGCGTAGTTATTGATGCTTTTTCTGGACATGCTGATCGCAGCGATCTACTTGATTATGTTGCGCATATTGAGAAAAAACCGCAACGAATTTTCTTGGTGCATGGCGAGGAAGGCCAAGGCTTGACCTTCCAACAGATTTTAAACCAATCTGGATACGATGATGTAGTTGTTTCTTCTTTCGGAGTAACAAGCAAATTGTAGAAAGAGTTGGCTTAACATAGCTCACACACCGGTATGGAATTTACTGCCAGAATTCTAAGGATGCTAAAAAATCCTCGAATTGGCTGTAGGCTGCGGTGCGATCTTCGTCGAATTCACCATTAAAGTCGCTGTAGGTTGTACCCTCTTGGTCACTAAAAATTAGATAACTTACCAATATACTTGCGTAGCCTGTCGCAACGGGTAATTCTGCACGGTATTCAACCGCTGGAACTACAACTGGGATTGGCGGCGGAAGCTGTTCAGCTTCCTTAGCCTCCTCCGCGTTAGGTGGGAATGTGATTTGGATTGGATTGTAGGTAATAAGTGCTGGTTGTCCTGCCAAAGTACCTCCTTTACAATCGAATTTGTTGAGTTCGAGTAATTTTAAAATTTCTTCTTTTGGCTCAGTAGCTTTGTATTGCTCAACAATTTGACTGTTTTGCGTTTTTAATCCAGTACAATCTGCTTCAGGGTTTTCGACGAATTCACGGAAAACTTGTGCTTGCCCATCCTGAAAATCGCTACTTACCATCACGATCTGTGGGCCGAATTTGTAAGGCTCTATGGATTCATCATTCTCGGCTGCTTCTGCTTGCTCATCGGCACCGAATCTAACGCTCAATAGAAATCCGCTTTTCCCCTCGGCTTCTCCGTTTCGATAATCTAAAAGTGGTTCAAGCGTCGGTTCACCCCAACTTTCAGGGTAACTAAACCCAACTTTATATTCAGAATCTTTAAATTCAACTAAATCGCTACTTACGCCACCTGTGCGAGGTCGAACTTCACTTTCGGTGCGCGGGCGACTGTTATCTGTATCATTCTCATCTTTGCCGCAAGCTGTTAAACTTAATACTGTAATGCTAAGTAGTAACAGTAAGCCAAGTTTTAGAGATTTATTTGACATAGTTTTCTGCTAAATAATCAATAATATCTTGTGATTCGTACATCATCATTCCTTGATCCGTATCGACCATAAATGGTACTTGCTGTTTGCCACCAAGTTTTTCAAGAATTCCGCGAGATTTACTGCCAACAGGGGTAACAATTGAAACATAACTAACTTGATTGTCTGAACAAAACTGTCGCACTTTTAGACAGTACGGACACTCTTCTCTGTGAAATAGAATGATCAT
>CAYLRB010000024.1:2803-19648 GCA_964386265.1 uncultured Candidatus Peribacteria bacterium
AACTCCTGATGAATTTTCTTAAGCCGCTGGTTGCTAACATGAGTGTAAACTTGTGTTGTTGTGATAGAACTATGACCCAAAAGTTCTTGTACAGCTCTTAAATCTGCACCGTTACTTAGTAGATGGGTTGCAAAGCTGTGTCTTAATGTATGCGGGGTAACTTTCTTGGTAACTCCTGCTCGTCGAGCAATGTTTCTAACAATATCTTGGATAGAATAAGCTGTAAGTCGACGGCGTTCAGCTGCTGTGAGTAACATATCTGATCGTGCTCTGCGCAAATTGATGAACAACGGCTGCCAATTGTCTTTTCTAGCTTCCAAATAGGCTAATATTGCTTGCTTAGAGGCTGTATTTAGAAAAACCAACCTTGGTTTACCGCCCTTCCCACGAATTGCAAACTCTCCAGTTTGCAAATCTAAATCTTCTCGATTAAGCGCTACCAGTTCGGCAATACGCAAGCCTGTAGAATAAAGCATTTCAATGATCGCTAAATTGCGGAGACCAGCTAAATCAAGTTCCGCTTTGGCTGTCTGCCGAATCCGATCTAACTCCTCAGGCGTAAGGTGCGTAACGATTCTTTGCTGTTGTTTACCGAGTTCGACTTTTTCTGGAGCAAGTACAGGTTGATCAAGTTTTATAAGGTATTTTAGTAGGTTGCGCAAAGCTATTACATGATAGTTCTGCGTTTTAGCCGTCAAGGTTTCGCCAAAACGAGTTTTATAACGATTCAAGAACAGTCTATAGGCTTGAACGGCATCTAAATCAATCTTTTCCATTGGTTGGTCTCCAAGAAACTCCAAAATCCGACTAAGATAATGCTGGTAGTTTTCGATTGTTTTACGCGACTTTTGCTTTTCAACTTCGCAATAGATGAGAAACTTATGAATCGCTTGGGAAAGCAGCATATTGACTTACATTTATTAAAAGTATAGAATTAATGTATCATGATGGCAGAGCAAATGGTGAAGGAGCAAGTTCCGATCCACTCTCTGCCTTATTTGATATTCTATGTTTACTAACTTTAGAAGTTAAATCGGAAACATAGAAAAAGTATTGTCTAAATTTACGCAGTAAGCTGGAGTAAGATTTTCTTGAAGGAATCCCGATCTTAAAAAGTTTGTTTTGCGATAGCAAGTAATCAAGTAAACAATAAAAATCACCGTCACCACTTATAATTATTGCTTTTTGGTAATTATCTTTTTCGATTAAGCTGTGCAGTACTAGTTCGGCATCACAGTTACCTTTTACAACATTATCTTTTGTGCCAAGCGTTGGTTTAAAAATTATTAAATATCCATATTTTTCTAATAAAGTGTAAAGTTTTATATTAGATTTAAGATAACCAATAAACAAAAAAGCTTTTTGAACTTTATATTTATGAGTCAAATATTTTCGAAACCTCTCAAAATCCAGCTCCCACCCAAGCTGTTTGATTGCAATATATAAATTCTGACTGTCAATGAAAGCGTATACAGTATTTTTTTTCATTTTTTATTTATATATCCGATTATAACAAAGAATTGGTATAGAATGAAATTTTTACGAAAAAATTTTAACTTTATTATTTTTATTTGATTGTTGCTAATTAAAGCAAGATGTATTCTATACTTAACAAGTAATCGTATTTATGCACACTGCTAAGCAACTTGAAGAATTGGAAGCCGCCCGTCTAGCCCCATATGCACTTAAAAGCTTAACTAGCAAAGGTCGTCAACATGATGAGCCTGCTGACGAACTTCGCACAAATTTTCAACGAGATAAAGACCGAATTGTTCACGCCAAAGCGTTCCGAAGATTAAAAGGAAAAACACAAGTCACTAGCCCATTAGGCGATGATGACCATGTACGCGATCGTTTAACACATACGATGGAAGTGGCTCAAATAAGTCGTGGTTTGGCACGCAACTTAAATTTAAATGAGGATGCCGCTGAAGCGATTGCACTTGCCCACGACCTTGGACATACACCTTTTGGCCATGCGGGTGAAGTTGCTTTGGACGAATGTTTAAGAGAATACGGCTTTGAGTTTGAACATAACCAACAAAGTAAACGGGTTGTAGAATTTTTGGAACGTATCTATCCCCTGTTCCCGGGTTTAAATTTGAGTTACGAAATTTTAGAAGGTTTGGAGAAACACCAAACGCCATTTGATCAAGTTTCGGCTCATCATGTAGGCGCTAGTCTGGAGGCACAGGTCGTCAATTTAGCTGATGAGATTGCATATTTGAACCATGATCTTGATGATGCCTTAAGGCTTAACTTCGTTTCCGCCGAGCAGTTGCAGGATATTGAGCTGTGCGCAATGGCTATGGAAGATATTTTTAAAGAGTTAGGTTCAAGCAAATTTTCAGATGATCAAACTGGATTTTTAGCTGAATTCCCGCAACGCATGGTTAGTCAAGTGATGAAAATTATGTTGTCAGATTTATTGACAAACAGCGAAACTGAACTTAATCGCTTAATGCTAACGAGCTTGGAGGATGTTTATAATTACAAGGAGGCAAAAATTATCCGTTTTTCACCACAAATGCGGCAAAAACTTAATGAAGTTCGTCGCTTTTTATATGAGAATTTTTATAAAAGTGACGTGGTGGAAAACTCAAATAAAGAAGGTCAGCAGATAATTCGTGAGCTGTTTCATCAACTAAAATCTGATCCTCAGTTTATTTCTTCCGACGGTGAACTGGACGTTTTGAGCCTAAGCGACTACATTGCCGGCATGACTGACAAGTTTGCTAGGGATTTTTTTAAGAGGGAGATGGGGAACTATTAGAGTTGATCAGGAGCAATTTTTACCTGCCTCTTCAACCAAGCGTAGGCTTGGATTTTGGTTTTAATTTCGCCAGCTAACTGTAGATCTATTAACTCTTCTAAAAGACGGCCAACTTCTGGACCAGGCTCTAGTTTAAGTGCACACATAAGCTCTTCACCTGTTAAAAAAGGTTTAATGTCGAGAGGTTGATCTGCCATTTGTTTTGAGAATAGCTGACGAACGGCTTGGTAGCCCGAAAGATCTTGCGGAGTGATGCCTAAAGCGTCGTATTTATGTAGGGCTAATAGATCGAGAAACCACTCTTTTTTGAACCACTTTAGCCGTGCTTTTTCCGGCATCGTGAGTACATTAAAAACCGACATGTGTTGTTCGCAGAGCCAGGCAACTTTTTTTATTTCACGGCTGGAAAAGTTTAATCTTTTTAAAACTTTACGAGCAATTTCCGCAGAAGCTTCCGCATGACCATCATAACGGATTCGCTCTTCGTCTACAGAAAATGTTAATGCTTTACCACTGTCGTGCAGCATGACAGCCCAATAAAGAGTTGGTGGCTTTCCTTCGGGCATTGCTTTTAAACAGGCCATTGTGTGATCGAATACGTCCCCTTCTTGATGATACATTAATGGTTGTGCCAAGCCTTTTAACGCTTGGATTTCGGGCAATAATAATTCTAGGATTCCCAGATCTTCCATATCTTCTAATGCCTCAACTCGATTCTGACTAATCAACATCTTGTTTAGCTCATCTTTAAGCCTCTCTGGACTCACTTGCTTTAACAAATGAATATTGTCTTTGACGGCCTTATAGGTTTCGGGATGATACTGAAATTTGTAAACATTTTTAAAACGAACTGCTCTAAGTAGCCTTAAATGATCCTCTTTAATCCGCTCAACTGGGTTGCCAATAAAGCGAATTAGTTTGGCATCGAGATCTTTTTGGCCTTCAACATAATCTAGGATTTTGTCTGTCAAGGGGTCATAAAACAGGGCGTTGATTGTAAAATCTCGTCGTTTTGCATCCTCCTCGGCATTTGTAAACAGCACCGCATCCGGCCGGCGGCCGTCTGAATAACCAGCATCCGACCTAAAAGTAGCAACTTCAAAATGTTGTTCGTTCTGGATAGCTAAAATTACACCAAACTGCTTACCAATGGGAACTGTATGCTCAAGTAAATCTTCAATTTCATCTGGTTTGGCACTGGTTACGATGTCAAAATCCTTTGGTTTAATACCTAGAAGCATATCTCTCACGCAACCACCCGCCCAATAAGCCTGATGACCGGCCGCACGCAACTGTTTGATGATGTCGATGGAGGTTATGCGCATGGGAGGAATGGCAAAGAAAATGAAATTTGCTGCAAAATTTAAAAACGTTAATTAATTATAGCATGAAAAAAACCCCGCCGAAAGGCGGGGGGTGGGGTGGGATAAAGAAATAAAATGTTAACCTTGTAAGAAACTTGTAAATAGCTCTCTTCTCGTGAGGTCCACAGCTTCAGCAGGGTCTTTAGGTTTACTAACTTCTAAACTTCCTGCCGCTTTTTGCTCATAATGATGGCCTATACCATCAACTACCTTGTCAAGATACAAACTAGCGCCACCTATATACATAAAATTTGCTTCCAAAGCGTATACATTACCTATAGTTTCGCCCATTGGAATTTCTTGCTCATCAATCCTTATGCCACTTGGATGACTAGGATCAATTAGTGCAACATATTTCTTTTGACTAAAGTTTGGACCATTTCCCACTTTAGTTAAGCTGCCGGCAATTTCCGCGCCTTTTACAGCTAGTGTACCGAGCTTACCAAACAAATCCGGAAAATCTGTTAACACTTCTGGGCCATAAGTTCTTTCAAAAAATGACACTAACACTCCTTCGCTGAATAAATAAGCGGCAACGTTATCAGCCAAGCCGGATTTCCCTGCTGCAATTGTCAAAGTAAAAAAAGAAAGCAATTTAAGCTGATCTGGCGTTGGTGGATTTCCTTCTTCAATGCCAACTAGTTTTGGTAGAATAAGTTTAGCAACCCTAATCATAGCTGGAACACTTGGAATTTGAGTTAGTAATGCCCATAGTACTTCTTTAGCATTATGGTCTAAAGCGTCCATAACAGGATTATTCTCGATTGCATGGAAAATAGCTTCCAACTTCTCATGTGTTTGTTGTTGCTCTACTTTTTGTTCATGAGCAATATTATCATCCTGAACAGTTGTGCCTGCATCAAATCTCTCTAAACCTGGAACAGCATCTTTCTCAATACTGCCTATACCTGTATATTTTGTCATCGCAGCTTTCAAGGTATCTGGCGAGGGGTTTCCTTTTAAATGTACCATGACTTTTTCGGCCGTTGGCATTTCGCCAGCTTGGCCCAGCAGATCAAATAAACTCTGATAACTACCGCCATCCAATTTTTTTAGTTCCTTTCTCAATTCTACTAATTTGACTCTTTCAGCATCAGATAGTTGCCCTGGAGGTTGCGTTGTTGACCCTGCCTGTTGTTGCGGTTTTGCTTCGATAGCATCCTTCATCATTTTTGCTACCCGAGTGGCTGTATCACTTTTTTGCTTCTTTTCTAGTAATCCTGAAAGTTCTTTTATCGTGTTCTTGTCTTTTTGCTGAAAAGCAGTTTGTAATTTTGCAAAAATATCTTCTTCACCCTCACTAACAGATTGGCCCAATGCTGATAAATCTAAGCCTTGTAATGCAGATTCTACTCCATTTAAAGCTTCAAGCTTTCTTCTAAGATAATCTGTGAAATCCATTTGCAAATGCGCATTTGGTATTGCGTTTAAGGCGGCTTTTAGAGCGGTATCATCATCGCCTTCCAATGCAACTTGCAACTTTTGAAGAGCTTTACCTCTTCCACCACGTATAGAGACACCTCTAAGATCAGAATCTAGTCCAGTTGCTAGTAAGCTTTTAACTATTTTGGCTTGAGCAGAAAACAAAGTAGCAAAAGACTCTGGTGTTAGTACACCAACAGAGAACAGCCATTGTGCAGTTAGAATCGTTGTAAAAACCTCTGAAGTTATCAACCCCAATGAATGAGCATTTAAAAGCGTTTCACCATCAGGATGATTTATTGCAAAATAGACTTCTGGTGGATCACCGACACCACAAGCCCCTTGAACATTTGCCGACAATGTCGTTACTAGTGCCGAGAATCCCATTCTTCCATTTGCAAACTTATCAGCTCTTTGGATTGCTTCTTGAAATAAATCATTAATTTCAAAGTTGTTATTGCCGCTGTTTAACCTTTCAATCACGAATTGGGCTAATGACTGTTCAAATAATAAACGTGTCATGTCTTGCTTCATTTGGTTCCCCACTGCTGACGAGGCGTAAGTTGTTCCTATTGGTGCTAGAATTGCTGTAGCCCCTAAAGTTTGTGCTGCTCTTTCGGAAATCGACTTATTGGCATTTTCTAGGTATGCTTTCCATTCTGCAAGATTTTCAACGTTCAACCCTGGTCGGTTAGGATTTTGAAGGTCAAAACTTGAACTATTTTTGATCTCTGAGGCAATTGCACTTTCCAATTTACTCGAAAAAACCTGATTCGGGTCAACTTTTAAAGCTTGGCTTGTCAAATCCGACAGAAAAACTAGCGCGGGCAATGGTAATAAACCACCTTTCAACTCTTCTAATTCATGATGGGCTAATTCTTTACCAGCTTCACCACCAAAATGTTGTAATAAAAAAATCCTACTTCCGGCCAAAAGATTCATCTCCAAAGCTGTTTTTGGTCCTAGGCTACCACCTTTAATTGCACCATTGTAAATTACATTTCTAAGAAATTCTTCAACTATTAGCGCGGCAGTACTATAATCAATATAGTCAAATCCTTCTGATTTTTCCTTTATTTCCTTGGCTGTTTTTTGGGTATCGAAGGAATCAGTATTTGGCGAGCTCGGTTCTGAACCATTTTCTCCTTCAGCGGCTAATACAGTCCCAGGCAAAAAACTAGACAAACCTAAGGCGCCTGCAATTCGTAGTAGTTTTTTACCGAAATCCCGTCTTGTCATCCGGAATCCACCAAACGATGCTTGCCCTGATCCTTCTTGTGCTACTGATATGCTATCAACTTGAGGTTGTTGCTTAAATCTTTCAACCATATTCAAAAAATTATATTGCCAGCAATTTACCCTGACGGCACCCCTTGTCAACGTTAGTTTATATTTTCAAACTCAACCTAAAAAAATTTTCAAGAAACTTTCGCTTATCAGATAATATAAAATAAATATAATGGGCTTACAATTATTCTCGCCTTATGACCCTTCCACCTGTTTTTCTCACCCGCTTGGAACAAATTATTGATGCTGCCGACCTTCCAGCTGTACTGGCCAGTTTTGAACATAAGCGAGAGACGACGTTAAGGGTAAACACGTTAAAAACCAGACCGGACGTTGTCGAAAAATGGCTTAAGGAAAACAAGATTGAATATCGTGAGGTTAAGGGAATGCCGTTGGCGTTTGTGTTACCGGGTTTAACGGCGAGAGATGTTAGTGAGTGGGAATTTTATCAGTCAGGGGCTATTTATTTGCAGAATTTGTCGAGTCAGATTCCACCTTTGATTTTGCAGCCGGTTACTGGTGAGGCTGTTTTGGATTTGGCGGCCGCTCCTGGTAGTAAAACTTCTCAGATGGCAGCTATGATGGAGCTAAAGGGTAAATTAGTGGCTAATGATCGAATTTATCCCCGATACAAAAAGTTGGAGGCCAATTGTCGGAATTTATTGGGGGCTGACCAGGTTAAAACGCATGGTTTTCACGCTAACGAACTTTTGAAAGCTTCGGAATTCTTGGAACTTGTAAATCAACCCGGCGAACTACTTGGTAAAAATATCACAAATGTTTTTGATAAAGTTTTGATCGATGCACCATGTTCATCGGAAGGTCAGTTTTGCTTAGCTGAACCCAAAAGCATGAAATATTGGTCACGCCACAAAGTTAAGGAGATGGCCGGCAAGCAGTATAGTTTGTTGAAAGCTGCTATTAATGCGGCGAAGGTTGGGGCGACGATTGTCTATTCTACTTGTACTTTTGCACCGGAAGAAAATGAACTGGTAGTAAATCGGATTTTGCGCAAACTACCTGGTGTTGTTGAAATTTTGCCAATTGGTGATCCAGTATCTGAACTTAAAAATACGCGCAGCGGTTTAACAGAGTGGAATGGTAAATTGCTTGCTCCAGAGTTAGCACAAACGTTACGAATTTTGCCGGATGCACAGTTCGAAGGCTTTTATGTGGCAAAGTTAAGAAAGATGACGTCGCTTGTATAAAGCATTGGCTATTACTCCCCCACCAGCGATAATCATTACTAACGAAAGCAGTTGTCCCATTGTTAATGGCCCAAAGATAAAGCCAAGGTGGGCATCGGGTTCGCGGAAAAATTCAACAGTAATTCTAGCTAAAGCGTAGCCGATTAAAAATAGACCGCTAGCAACACCTGCACCTATTTTGGCTAAACGATTACGCAATGGCCAGATGACTAAAAACAAGATAATTCCTTCTAAAAATGCTTCATAAAGTTGCGAAGCATGTCGCAATTCTGGACCGGCAGCTGGAAAAACTTGTCCCCCACTCCAAGTCGTGATGCGCCCCCACAGCTCACCGTTAAGCCAGTTCCCTAGCCGCCCAAAAAAGTAGCCTAAAGGAATTGTTGGTAGAATAAGATCGCTGAGTTTAAATAGGTTAATTTTTTTAAGCTGTGAGTAAATAATGAAAGCAATTGAAACCCCAATAACACCGCCATGGAAAGACATACCAGCCAAACCGGCAAATTCGCCATCTTGAAACGGCCAGATTAAAGTTAAAGGATTGCTTAAAAATTCGCCAAAGTTGTAAAAGAACATGTAGCCAACACGCGCACCGATTAACAGTCCCAGTATTCCATAAAAGTAAATATCACTTAAAGTTGCTTCTGCTTTTTTGTTTTCTGCACTTATGAAATTAGCTTCTCCTCGGCGAATGCGATAAATAACAAGCAAAAAACTGACTAAGAATGCGACTAAATACATCAGACCATACCAACGAATTGGCAATGGACCTATTTGCAAAGCGACAGGTGAAATGTGTGCCGGTAGTTGCTGCCACCAAATGAGAAGATCAGACATTTGTTGAATTTAGAGGGTTAATTTTAGGATAGCTTACCAAATTAACCTACAATTTTCCATACTTGTATGTGCATTATGGCAAGCTGTTTTTAGAAAATGTTTGCATTTATTGGTAAAAAATTAGATCCTTGACCTTGTTAAAATTATATTATCGCATATCTAATGCAGCTTTGGCTAAATAAGTTACAGGAGTACATGAATTTGCCTGCAGTTGTAGGCAACGAACTTTCTTTTATTAATTTTTTGGCAAACGATTTTTCTAGACTCGAGGGCGTAAAAGTGGACTATAAAAATGGTTATTTGGTAATTAAATCGCTAACTGATGCTGACAAAATTCTATTATCAGCTCATATTGATCGTCACGGCCTTATTACAAATGGAAAGGGATCTTTGGAATACGCTGCTTATCGAACTAAGCGCGAAAAATATTCTAGTCCAACTGCAATTGAAAAAGAAAATTGGCAAAAAATTAGAGAGCGTTTTATTGGAGAATCTGTCTTTGCGTATCACAAAGATACTGGCAAACCTTTAGTTAATGGCTGTGTTGAAGATTGCTACCTGTGTCCAGTTAGAGATAATTTTGTGTTTTCAGTTACAGAATTAACTGATCTTGAAGCAGATATTCCAGTTGGATTCGATAATCCTTATGAACTTAATTCCAACTACGTAACAGGGCAGCTGGACAACGTTATTTCCGTGGCACTTGGTTACTATTTGTTTGCCAATGGATTTAAGGGAACAATGTTGCTAACTTGCGAGGAAGAAATCGGTCAAAGCTGGAGATACATAGCGGATTATCTGCAAAAAGAGGCTACAGATAGTAAGCTACTAGTGTTGGATACTAGCCCGTTTGACGAAGATGCAAACTTTGACGATACTAGCATTGTTCTACGAACTAGAGACCAAAACTCCGAGTTTGATATTAATACAGTTAACTGGTTATCGAACATAGCAAATGGCCTAAATTTACCAATAATTTTTAAAGATACCTGGTTACTGAATGGTGGATCACAAGATTTGGGAAGTACAGAATTAGGACGACTGCTAAGTGAGACGGATGTTCAGCAGTCAGCAACAACGTTACAGATACCAAGTAGAGGTTATCACACTAATAGAGAAAAAATTTCACAAGCGGCGATGGCCAATTTTCTTAAAATTTTCGCTGCGATTAATTAACGCACACTTTTTGCAAAAAATGCTCGATTGCTGTAGTGCCTTCTTTATCGTATTGCTTGATAAAATGACTTCCTATTACAACAATGTCGGCAAACTCAGATGCTGCTTTAACATCTTCAACTGTGCTAATTCCAAAACCCAAAGCTAGCGGTACCTTAATATACTCTCTAGCTTTTTCCAGATAGTTTTGTAGTTCGACTGTGATCTCGGTTTTAATACCAGTTGTTCCGGTTCTAGCCACACAATAAACAAATCCGCTTGCAGTGTCTCCAATTGCTTTCAATCGCTCAGCAGTTGATAACGGCGAAACGATCTGAATTGGTTGTAAATTATACTGCTTGCAAGCTGCAAAAAAGTTTTCGTGTTGTTCACAGCTAACTGGCATATCTGGTACAATCAAGCCATACACGCCAAGCTCTGTAGCTTTTTTACAAAACTCGTGAATACCGTAGTTAAAAACAATATTGTAATAGGTCATAAACAATAACTTAGTTGATGACCCAAGCTCATCCCTATAGTTTGCTAGTGCTTGCATTTGAGCAAAACAGTCCACCGGTGTTGTGTTGTTGGCCAGTGATTTTTGATTTGCCATCATGATAGTTGGACCATCTGCTACCGGATCGGAAAACGGAATTTGTAGTTCTAGATAATCTACACCTTGTTTGATCATCGCTTTGGCAATTGTTTCTGACTCAGATAAAGATGGATAGCCGACGACGATGTGCGTCATTACTTTAATTTTCATTAGGTTAATTTAGAAAGTTAATGTTTTAAGATGCGACGCTAGAAAATCTGCAAATTCTCGATCTGCAAAAGCTTTCGTTGTGATAAATAGATCTTTGTCTCCACGTCCCGAACAGTTAACAACTATCGTTTGATCCTTGCTCAAGGTTGGCGCAAGTTTAAACGCTGCCACAAAAGCATGCAGTGATTCAACGGCTGCTATTATCCCCTCTTTTTCAGCCAACAACTTATATGCAGATTTGACCTCTTCATCCAAGGCATACTGCATTTCTAGACGACCAATACTTTGCAAATAAGCAATTTGCGGCCCTACCCCAGCATAGTCTAAGCCAGCAGAAATGCTTGATGTTTCTTGCAACTGACCGTGCTCATCTTGTAAAAAAAGTGATTTAAATCCTTCCACAACACCCATCTTTCCAGCCTGAAAACGAGCAGCATGCGTAAACTTTCCATCTTTGTAAGTGATGCCCTGACCACCTGCTTCAACACCGATCAATCTTACCGAGGGATCGTCTAAAAATTCAAAGAACAAACCCATAGCATTACTTCCACCACCCACGCATGCCATTAAATAGTCTGGTAGCGGTTTGCCAGTTATTTCCGAAAATTTTTGTTTAACTTCTCGACCAACGATTGATTGGAAAAAAGTGTTCATGGCAGGATATGGATGTGGCCCACAAACTGTTCCAAGTAAATAATGGCTATCAACAGGATCTGCTAATAGATCGCGCAATGCTTCGCTGATCGCATCGCGTAAAATCTGTCCACCATGTTCAACTGGAATTACTTCTGCCCCTAACTGCTCCATCCAAAAAACGTTTGGCCGTTGCCGTTTGTAATCCTTAAGCCCCATGTAAATTGTTGCCTTTAGACCGAGTTTTGCAGCAATTGTAGCCGTAGCAAGCCCATGTTGACCGGCACCTGTTTCAGCAATTAATCGCTTTTTTCCAAGTTTCTTAGCTAATAACGCCTGTCCTAAGCAATGGTTAATTTTGTGAGCACCTGTGTGATTCAGTCCCTCATTTTTAAGATAAATCCGCGCTCCACCAAATGCTTCACTCAAATTTTCACAGTAATACAAAGGCGTTGGCCGCCCACTGTAGTTGTTATATAAATCTGCCAGTTCTGCCAAAAAATCTGAGTCTTCTTTATATTTGTAAAACGCATCTGCTAACTGCTGCATTGTTGGTAACAAAAGCTCTGGGACATAACAGCCACCATAGTCTCCGAAATAACCAGTTTTAGATTGTAGTTCTGCTTTAAGTGACATTTTGCACTAAATTAAATAGTTGTTGAATTTTTGAGTTATCAATCACCCGCTCGCCAGTTGGCAGCTCAAGTTCTACTCCGCTTGCAACATCAAGGCCTATTAAATTTGGTAATTGTAAAAAACCTGTAGCGTTATCTGGGTTGATACCACCGGCCAAGATGTAAGGCATTTTTAATTTAGATAACAGCTCTAAATTTGCTTGTTGGCCACTTCCAGGCTGCGCACTGTCTATTAATAGATAATCTACATGTGCTGCATACTGATCAACTTTTTCTAAGTCAGACTCATTTACCAAATGTAGCGTTTTAATTATCGGTCTATTAAAGCTTGCAAGATGAGAAACAGGTTCAGAACCCGAAAGCTGGATATAATCCAAATTTAGTTCACTGACTAATCTGTTAATAAACTCAGGATCTTGATCCATAAATACACCAACGACTCGACAGTTTGTTATTTGATTACGTATTTTGCGAGCCAGTTCAAGATCGGCAAGATAACGACGGCTTGTGGGGACAAAGTTTAAGCCGACAAAAGGGATAGCTAATTGATTACAAAATTCCGCAACTTCCAAACTCCGAACACCACAGATTTTTAGAAGTTTTTCATTGTAAACATGGCACCCTTGGATTAGCGAACTAAGCTTTTGACCAGGATCAGGAGATTTAACAAGCTCTGTGCCGATTAAAAAAGCATTAACTTGGCCTATATAGTTCTGCAATTCTGACGGCTCGCTAAAGCCACTTTCGCTTACAACTAGGCAATGTTTAGGAATTTTCGGCAACAGATTAGCTGTAGTTTTCAAATCAAGTTGAAAATTATGAAGATTGCGGTTATTTATCCCGATGTTTGTAGCTCCTGATGCTAAAGCTTTCTGCAAATCACGCTCATCATGTACCTCACAAAGAACATGCAGCCCAATTTCTTGTGCCAATATAATTAAATCAGCTAGTTGTGATTCAGTTAACAAGGCAGCAATGAGTAAAATTGCATCTGCACCAGCTAGCCTTACTGCGAGCACTTGCTCTGGTTCAGTAATAAAATCTTTGGCCAAAATCGGCAAATCCACAGCGGCTTTAATTTTCTTTAAAAAAGCTAAATCTCCTTTAAATTTAGATGACTCTGTAACACAAGAAATGGCAACAGCTCCATTTTGCTGGTATGACTTCGCTAACCCTTGAGGGTCAACAGAAGGCGACAAAAGATCTCCCGAACTTGGTGAAGCAAATTTTATTTCTGCGATTATACGAGGCACGGCTTTAGATCTTAATGATGCCGCAAAATTCCTAGTTGGTTGTATTTGCAAAGCGGCATCTTTAAGTTGGTCAAATGTCTGCCCATTTATAATTTTTTGAAAAGTTTTTTTAGCTGCTGAAGCTAATTCTAACAAAATACTTGGCTTACTAGCTTGTTGAAATGCTTCTAAAACTTTTAACGGCTTCCCTGATTGCAAAACCTCCAATGCAAATTTGTAGCCAGCTTTTAGATCAGGTACTTTGCCAATTAGATGTAATGCCAAAGCAGCATTTATCAAAACCAAATCTACATGCCGCGTCTTACACCGATTTTCCAAAATTCCAATAGCAATCTGTGCATTTTCAACGGCTGTTCCGCCCCTGATCTCTTCAAAACCTGATGGTAAAATCCCGAAATCTTCCGGGCTTATCTTCTTACTATTTATTTCAGTGGGTGTCACAATTGTTAAACTTGTTTCACCCGTCAAAGTTACTTCATCCAAACCATCATCTCCCCTAACGATGTAAACCTTCTCTCGCCCAATTAACTGACAAGTTCTTGCAATCAAATCTATATGCTCGATAAATGCTGTCCCGATGACCTGTTTTTTAACATTTGCCGGACTTAAAAGTGGCCCCAGAATATTAAAAACTGTTGGCTTACCGAAGAGGCGGCGCGCCTCGGCGAAGTGACGCAATGCGGGAAAATAGTGGCGCGCTGGTAGGAATACAAGGTTGTCGTTATTAAATAACTCAAGATTTACCGGCTGAGTCAACAAAGGGTTTATTTCTAGTGCTTCCAGAAGATCAAGACTCCCCGCGCGGCCTCCGGCCGCGTAATTTCCGTGTTTAGCTATTTTCACGCCAGCTGCTGCCAGAACAAAACTTACAACCGTTGAGGTATTAAAACGTGGCAGAGATGACCCACCTGTACCGCAAATATCTATTGCTGATGTGTAGTCATCTGGGCAGCTTTCGCTTTGTGTCAGTTTTAATGCTTCATATATTTGCATAAAGTCAGCCAAACTTGTCTGCTGAAGATTATTCAGTAGTTGTAACTGATCATCTAGTTCAAGTTCACCCTTTAACCCTTGAGTTAGGTTTTGCCTTAAGTTAAAAACTGTCATTTGATCATCTGATTTACAACATTTTCAATCATCTTCATGCCGTTACCTCCCGCCATGGTTAAGACCGATTCCGGATGAAATTGAACGCCATCGATTGGGAGCTGCTTATGTCGAATTCCCATTACAATTGGTTCTTGACCGTCTTCAGATTCGCAGGTAGCCGAGATTTCAAAGCAGTCTGGAATTTTGTCTCCCACCAATGAGTGGTATCGTCCTGCTGCAAAATCTGGATCTAAGCCCTCAAAGATCGTACGCCCATCGTGCTGAATTGCAGAAGCGCGCCCATGTGCTGGCTTATTTAAGCGCAATGTCCCTCCAAAAACTTCTATAAACGCCTCATGCCCTAAACATACCCCAAACATAGGGTACCGATTTTGATATCTTAAGATAATTTCATTCATGTTGCCGGCATTGCTTGGAACAGATGGGCCGGGTGAAAAAACCAGCAACTGAGGATTAATTTGAGCAACCTGCTCCGGATCGATTGTGTTACGGTGTACATCAACTTTACAGCCAGCTTGTTGAAAATAATCCACCAAATTGAAGGTAAATGAGTCAAAATTGTCGATTAATAAAACGTGTTTCATTAGTTTAGAGTTGTTAAACGTTAGGTTTTTCGAGTGAGGCAATTGTTTCCAAGAAAGCTTGTGCCTTGGCCATAGTTTCCTGGTACTCGGCGGCAGGATCAGAGTCATACAATAAGGTTGCCCCGACTTTAAAATTCAATGACCCGTTTTTTAAATGAGCGGTGCGAATGATGATCCCTGTGTTGAGCTCATTGGCTAAAGTTAAGTAACCTATTGCACCACCATAGTAACCTCGCCTTTCACGTTCATGCTTTTCGATTGCTTGCATTGCCGAAATTTTTGGCGCGCCGGTTAGTGTTCCAGCATTTAATGTTGCGGTTAGTGCATCAAAAGCAATTTTATCGTCTGCCAACTCTCCAGTTATGTGTGAGATTGTGTGCATAACTCGTGAATATTTTTCGACGAATCTGTAATCACTAATTGTTAAACCCGGTTTACAAACTCGACTTAGATCGTTTCGCCCAAGATCAATTAGCATATCCAACTCTGCACGTTCTTTTGGGTCATTAAGCAAATTAAGCATCTGCTGATGATCCGCAACAGGATCATCACCTCTTTTTGCTGTTCCAGAAATTGGTCTTAAATGAACACGGTTGTTTTCTACACGTACCATCATTTCTGGCGAAGCACCGACAAGCTGCTCATCTCCAAAGTTAAAATAAAATAGATATGGCGCAGGATTTCGGTCTCGGTAATGCAAATAGAGTGCAAATGGATCGCCTTGGTAATTCGCTTTTAATGTGTTGGCAAAAACGACTTCAAAAAGTTCACCTTGTCGTGCCAACTCTTGCCCACTACGCACAAGCTTTTCATACTCAGCTTGATCAAAAGAGAACTTAGTATTCGTAACAGAAAACTCTTTAGGCAGAGATATTTCCGACTTCAATTTTGTTTTCAAAGCTATAAGATCGGCTTCCGCCTCCTGCGTCGTTTGACGATAAATAACTATTTCTGCGCACTGTTTTAGATGGTCAAAAAAGATAAAGGTATCAAATAGAAACAAAGTATAATCATTGACATCGTTTGCTGGCAAACTGTTTCCTATGTCTTCGAATTGAC
Organism: uncultured Candidatus Peribacteria bacterium; assembly: GCA_964386265.1. Taxonomy (GTDB): domain Bacteria; phylum Patescibacteriota; class Gracilibacteria; order UBA1369; family UM-FILTER-41-14; genus CAYLRB01. Next base: position 18,887 of record CAYLRB010000024.1, read on the forward strand.
GCACAAAATCGTAACTGAATCCTCCATATAGTCCTAAAAGCACACGTTGTTGTAATCTATTTTTTTCTACAAATAAACGAATTTGATCTACTTGGTTTTTTGCTCCAGATACCGATGAAAGATCGAAGGCATCAGCACGTCGTTTTAATTTCTCAAGCGAATACTGATTGTCTTTACCTGTTAATTTCAAAACGGGCTCTATACCAATAATGCTCAGCCGTCCATACACTTCGGCTATCTCTTTTGATTCAAATATAAATGCAGGATCATCATTGCTACCACGAACTGCATTGAACACCATTGATGCATCTAAACATGGAATTTCTTCACGAGCTTCTAACAAACCAGGCGTAACAGTTTTGTATGTGATCATAAACTTAAATCTTTTAAAAATTTTTGTATAAGCTCACTGTGTGGGCTGTACTTTAATTCACGAGCACCGCGTGTAACTGTTGCAATTCCGACCCCAATATTTTGCGCAACTTCACGCTGTGACAAACCATTCCTTAACTGATCAAGAATTTGGATGCGCTGTTGTAGCTCACCAACTTCACTTGGCGTAAGTAACACTGTTAACAAACTCGTCATTTGTTCTGTATTTTTAGCTAACAAAAGCAATTTTGATAGATTTTCCATAACGTATTTGTACTAATGAACTAGTACAGTATAGCGCCGCTCCATCATTTTTCAACCAAATTTTCACCTCAGCATATGATACTTATGGTAAAGCTCATCTGCATGACTTAACTGCCCGTTCATTTG
>CAYLRB010000025.1:0-5092 GCA_964386265.1 uncultured Candidatus Peribacteria bacterium
GTATGCTGTTGATTTGGTTGATAATATTAAAAAAATTGAAGCTGATGTAAAAGAGCAATCAAAGTAAAGTGCACAAAAAATAATTGCAGAAGCGTTGCAAAAATATGCTGCTGAGACTGCATCGGAATCAACATCAACACTGGTTCAGTTACCTAGTGATGATATGAAAGGTAGAATCATTGGTCGTGAAGGCCGCAATATTACTACATTTGAACATCTTGCAGGTGTGGACGTGATTGTTGATGATACGCCTCAGACGGTTATTATTTCAGGTTTTGATTTAGTTCGTCGTTATATCGCAAAAGTTGCCCTTGAGAGACTTGTTTCTGATGGTCGTATTCATCCGGCGAGAATTGAGGAAGTTTTAACTCGTGTTAAAGAAGAGGTTGGTGTAATGATTAAAGAACTAGGAGAAAAAGCTGCTTACGATGTCGGTATTGTAGGTTTGCCACCAGAGTTGGTTAAACTTTTAGGACGTTTAAAATTCCGAGTTTGTAATGGGCAAAATGTTTTAAAGCATTCTATTGAAGTCGCATTTATTGCTGCTCAAATTGCTGCTGAACTTGGTGCGGATGTTAATGTTTGTAAGAAAGCCGCAATATTACATGATATAGGTAAAGCAGTTGATCACGAGGTGATTGGGCATCATGCTCATATTGGTGCTGATATTGCTAAAAAGTTTGGAATGCCAGATAAGATTGTTGATGCAATTCGCGCTCATCATGAAGATCCAGAGCCAAAATCTGTCGAATCATTGATAGTTTTTGCGGCAAATCAAATTGCAAATAACAGACCTGGTGCGCAAGTAGATAATTTGGATAACTTTATCCGACGCATGGAAGATCTTGAGAATATTGCGCAAGGGTTTACAGGTGTTAAACGCGCTTACGCTTTGCACACAGGGTCATTGGTGCAAGTTATTGTTGATCCGGAAGAGCTTAATGATTTGGAGGCTGTTAAACTTTCTCATCAGATTGCTCGTAAAATTGAAAGTGATTTACAATACCAAGGTCAGGTTAAAGTTGAAGTATTAAGAGAAAAAAGAGTTGAAGCAGTAGCTGGATAGTTTAAAAACTATTGACCATGGCGGGAAATATCAATATATTCGATTTTTGTTAGGCAGTTATTAATTGTTAATTATAATTTAATATTTTGAATATGGTAAAGATTATGCCGGCTCAGGATAGAGTTCTTATTGAGCCACTTTATGAGGAGCTGTCTAGCTCAATAGGTTTTATAATGCCTGAGCAGAGAGATAAACGACCAGAAAGAGGTACAATTCTCGCTGTTGGTAAAGGTTCTGAGAAAAAGCCTATGACAGTTTCGGTAGGTCAAATTGTAATATTTAAAAAATACGCATTAGAAGAATTTGAATTTGATGGGAAAAAATTATTTATAATTGGCCAAGATGATATTCTTGGAACAGTAGAATAAAGAATATTTTATTAAAATTTAACTTAACGTTTGTATGGCTGGTAAGCAAATTATTTTTGGAGATGATGCTCGTCAAGCTCTCTTCGCTGGTGTTTCTGCTTTGGCAAATGCTGTTCGAATTACAATGGGACCTAAAGGTCGTAATGTAGTTTTGGAAAAGAAATTCGGTGCACCAATGATTACTAATGATGGTGTAACAATTGCAAAAGATATAGACCTAAAAGGTAAGTACGAAAATATGGGTGCGCAGCTTGTAAAAGAGGTTGCATCTAAAACTAATGATGTGGCTGGTGATGGTACGACTACTGCTACAGTTTTAGCTTGGGCTATGATTAAAGAAGGGTTACGTAATGTAACTGCTGGTGCAAACCCAGTGCGAATGAAAGAAGGTATTGATCATGCTGTTAGCTTGGTAGTTGATTTCTTGTCTAGTCAAGCACAGAAAGTTGATTCTCGTGAAAAAATTGCGCAAGTTGCGACAATTTCAGCTCAAAATCCACAAGTTGGTGAGTTGATTGCTGAGGTTATGGATACAGTTGGCAAAGACGGAGTAGTAACTGTTGAAGAAGGACAAACAATCGGTCTATCAAAAGAGCTTGTTGAAGGTATGCAGTTCGATAACGGTTATATTTCACCTTACATGGTGACTGATCCAAACCGAATGGAAGCTGTGATGGAAGATGCCTATATTTTAATTACAGATAAAAAAATCTCTGCAATTGAAGATATTTTAGCAATTATTGAAGTTGTAGCGAGTAAAGGTAAAAAAGATTTAATTGTAATTGCTGAAGATATTGAAGGTACTGTTTTAGGGACAATTGCATTAAACAAACTAAGAGGTATTTTTAACATCTTAGCAGTTAAAGCTCCTGCATTTGGTGATCGCAGAAAAGAAATGTTGAAAGACATTGCTGTATTAACTGGTGGTCAGGTTGTTAGCGATGAAGTTGGCTTAAAGCTAACAGGTTACACTGCTCAAGATCCAATGCATGTTGAGCAAATTATGGGCTTTTTAGGACAAGCACATAAAGTGATTTCAACCAAGGACAGTACAACAATTATTCAAGGTAAAGGTTCTCCTGATGCGATTGATAAAAGAATTAGAGAGATCGAAGTTACTTTAGAAAATACAACTTCTGATTTTGATAAAGAGAAGTTGATGGAGCGCCGTGCCAAATTGAGTGGTGGTGTAGCGATTATCAAAGTTGGTGCTGCTACAGAACCTGAATTGAAAGAGAAAAAACATCGCATTGAAGATGCTTTGGCAGCAACAAAGGCTGCTGTTGAAGAAGGCGTTGTTCCTGGAGGTGGCGCGGCTTTAGCTCATGCTATGGAGGTACTGGTAAATGTTGAAGGTGATGTTGATTTCACAACTGGTGTAAAAATTGTGAGAGCAGCGTTGAAAGCTCCAATGTTCCAAATTGCGGAAAATGCTGGTGTTGAAGGTGCTGTGATTGTAAATGAGGTACAAAAAGCGGGTAAAGGATTTGGTTACAATGCTCTAACTTGCGAAATTGTTGATATGATAGCTGCTGGAATTGTTGATCCAAAAATGGTTACACGCAGTGCATTGCAGAATGCAGCTTCAATTGCTGGAGTGTTCCTAACTATGGGTGCGGCAATTGCCGAGGAAGAAACAAAATCAGATGATCATGCTGGTCATGACCATGGTGGCATGGGTGGTATGGGCATGGGTATGTAGTTTGAATTTAACGGAATTTTTTCAGAAGGAGTTCTGTCTGCGACAGGGCTCCTTTTTCTAGTTTAGTCAATCTAAATTGCTGAAAATCTACACCTTGGTAATTGGTTTGCTGTTAAAATCTTGTTGTATATAAATATCTGTATGACAAAAAAACATGATCATTCGGCTGAAGAGCCTCGTACAATTGAAATTCCAATTAGTAAATTAAAAACGAAAGATGGTCGTAGTGTTGCTGAACTTATTGATGAAATTGAAGAAGAGGCTGGTATGGAAGAAGATAACCAAGAAGTTCAAGATAATGGAATTAAACTGGAAGGGGATAAGGTTTTAATTAAATTTCCGAAATTTATTAACATGCTAGTTGTGCATGATATGGAAGATTTAATTGAGAGATATGAGGATCAAGAGATTGAAATTAGCAAAGACTTTTTGGTTGATTTAGTTGGTAGTTATGAAGAGCCTGATCCGCAATTGCCATGGGGATATATGGTAATGGGAATTTTTGTGGGTTGTTTGCTGACGGTTTTGGCAATTAAGTTGTTTTTTGGAACATAATTGCTAAAGTAGGTGCGATATTGAAATATTTAAAATTTTGCTATGCAAGTGAAGAGAGTGATGCTTAAGTTGTCTGGGGAAATGTTTCAGACTGAAGCTGGTTCGGCCAGTGGGATTGACTTTGAGCAATTAAAATTGGTCGCGAAGCGTTTGTTTGATTTTAAGAAATCTAATAATCTGCAGCTTGCGATTGTAGTAGGTGGAGGAAATTTTTGGCGTTTTAGAGATTCACATGGGTCTGGTATTGATCATGTTCAAGCTGATCAAATGGGAATGCAAGCAACAGTTTTGAATGCGGTTGCTTTACAGTCTGCTTTACGTAACTTGGGAGACCAAGCACAAGCTTTTACGGCTGTTCAGAATGGTTTGGCACCTGATTACAATGTTGAAGATGCTAAAATTTGCTTGGAGGATGATATGACCGTAATTTGTGCAGGAGGTACTGGTAATCCTTTTTTTACAACAGATTCAGCAGCTGTTTTGAGAGCATTAGAGCTAGAGTGTGAGCTGCTTTTAAAAGGAACAAAGGTTGATGGTGTTTATAGCGCTGATCCAAATAAAGATCCCAAAGCAGAGAGATTTGCGACGTTAAGCTTTGATGAAGTTATGAAAAGGAAGCTTGAGGTAATGGATTTTACGGCTTTTGCGTTAGCCAATGAGCAAAAACTATCAATTTTGGTTTTTGACTTTGCGAATCAAGAAACTTTGACTAAAATTTTGGATAAACCTGAACTGGGTACATTAGTATCTTAATTTATAATCTTTATTAATATGGACTCTGTAATTAATCAATTTAAACAAGCAGCTGACAAAACAGTTAATCATCTTAAATCTGAATACAGTAAATTGCAGACTGGGTCAGCAAGTAGTGCGTTAGTGGAAGGTATAATGGTAACTGCATATGGAAACACTCAACCACTTAAAAATGTTGCGGGAATTTCTATTCCTGAATCTCGTGTTATTAGAATTCAGCCATGGGATAAAGGTGTATTAAAAGATATTGAAGCAGCGGTTGTAAAAGCTGATTTAGGTATAAATCCCGTGAATAATGGTGAGGCATTGATTTTGAACATACCAATGTTGACGGAAGAGCGCAGACGCGATTTGGTAAAAGTTGTTAAAAAATTAGCAGAAGAAGCAAAAGTGACTATCCGCCAAGCTAGGCAAGATGCGCACAATCAATTGAAGAGAATGAAGGAGGCATCAGAGATTACGGAAGATGATCATAGAGGTGCAGAGAAGCGTTTGCAGGACGCTGTGGATAAGGTTAATAATGAGATTGATGAGGTGGCTGAGCATAAGGAGAAGGCTGTTATGACAGTTTAAAACCTCTAAAAAATGCACATTACTTCGTCAACTGCGAAAAATACTTATCACCGTATGTTGAATACGCCTCTGTCG
>CAYLRB010000025.1:5192-10779 GCA_964386265.1 uncultured Candidatus Peribacteria bacterium
TATTTGATTTGTAATTAATTTATTTTATGCCAGCATGGTTTGGGATTGTTTTAGCATTGTTAGCACTCGGTTTTCTTATTTTTATCCATGAATTGGGGCATTTTTTGGCTGCCAGACGTAATGGTGTTCGAGTTGATGTTTTTTCTGTTGGTTTTGGCCCAAGTATTTTCGAGAAAAAATATAAAGGTACTTTGTATGCTTTGAAACTTTTTCCGCTTGGTGGTTTTGTAAAATTGCATGGTGAAGATGCTCGTGATGAAAGTGCTGCTAAAGATAAAAATAGTTTTGCTTCAAAAACACCATTGCAAAGAATTGAGATATTGATTGCTGGTGTTGTAATGAATTTTCTGGTTGCTTATTTTGTGCTTACTGTAGGTTTTGCATTTGGTTGGATGAATCCTGTGCTAAGTCCTTCTAACGATTTAGAATCCAATGTAGCTAGCGGTGTTGTTGAATTTAAGCCAGGCGCTTATTTAAAAGATGGTTCAAAAGTTATTGAAGTTAATGGTAAAACCGAAGATTTTACAAAAGATCTTTCTGAAATAATGATTAGTCCTGTTAAGGAAGATACAAAGATTGTTTTGGAAGATTTAGAAGGTAAGGAACAGATTGTTGAATTGAGTCTGGGTGAGAGCTTGGATGATAAAGATCTTGAGTTCGAGCCATTAACAAATTATCCACAGTTAGAAGTTGTAAACGCTTCTACTGATTCAGGTTTGAAGGAAGGCGATTTGTTATTGAAATTGGGTAATGAAGTTTTGACTGGTGATAATTTTAGCAGATTATTGTTGCTAGGAGATAAAGATTTAACAATTGAACGAGCTGGTAAGTTTGAAAAAGTTAAATGGCGAGAAGGAGCGATGGGTAATACTGTTTTGATAGCAGATGTTTTGCCTGATTCGTTAGCTGCAAAAGCAGAGATTCCTAGCGGTAGTATGGTTTTAATGCTTAATGGTCAACGTGTAGCAGATGTTGAAGAATTTGTAGATTTAATTCTTAGTTCTTCTGAGATAAATTTGGAGTTATTGTTGCCGTCAGGTGAGCAAAAAATATTTAAAATTGAAAAGAATAGTGGAGATTTGTTAGGTATAGCTTTACAACCAATTTGGAACTTGGGCTCAATGTCTGATTTACAAGTAACTGAAACTTTTATATTGGGATCTTTATTTGTAGCTCCCGAATCGCAAATTTCATGGTATCAAGCTCCATTTGCTGCTTTGAAGGAGTCGTGGCATTTGTCTAAGTTAACAGTTGAGGGATTTGCTAATATGCTGAAGGATCTTTTGTTTAAGCAAGAATTGAGCGAAGATGTTGGTGGTATTATTGCTGTTACTGAGATCACTGGTCAGTTGTTTAGTTATGAGCTGTCTTCAGGGCTAATTATGGTGGCTTTGATTTCGTTGAGTTTGGCTGCAATTAATATTTTGCCTTTTCCAGCTTTGGATGGTGGTAGGCTATTGTTTGTTTTTGTTGAAGTTTTGCGAGGTGGGAAAAAAATAAAACCTAAGTATGAGACATACGTTCACTTATTGGGATTTGCATTGTTGATGGCATTGATTTTGTTGATTAATTTTAGGGACATATTCAGGCTTTTTGATTGAGGTTTACGAAATTGATCTGGAAATTACCCTTTTTAGGGATAATTACTTGACATATATTTATTTTTTGTTATAAACCAGACTATTGTTATTGGTTTTTAACTTTAGTTACGATGTCACCAAAATCGGCTTATCGCACTTTAGGTGCAGTTTTAGGGTTAAGTTTGACAATTGTTACTTTGATGCCAAATGGTTGTTTGGAGGCGGCTGAAAACGTTGATATACTTGATGATGGTACGACCCAAAAAATAAGAGAGGCGGTTGTGTTTATGGTGAAAAGAATATTAGATATTGAATCGGAACCTAAGCTTAGCCCTGAACCTGAACCTGAACATGAGCCTGAACCTGAACATGAACCTGAACCTGAACCTGAACCTGAACAGCCAAAGACGCCTAATAGCCCAAAACATCGTCGACCAAGACCTTTTAGAGATAATACTGGTCAAAAATTGTCGATAAATGTTGAACCGATGGTTGATACTACTGTGCCTGATTTTTCTTTACATTCGCTTAAAGTGAAAATTTAATACTGATCAAGTATTGACGTGAGTTGGCGGGAGTCGGTACTATAGTATTCCTGTTTCCCTTAAAACTTATGGAACTTACGGAGTTGTGGCGAGCGGTTTTGTCTGAATTAAAAGATGCAATTAAAAAGGCGGATTTTTTGGTCTGGTTTCAAGGTACAAACATACTAAAAATTGATGAGGGAATTGCGGTGATTGGTTTACCAAGTATCTTTGCAAAAGATTGGTTTGAGAAACGCTACAAAGACTTAATATTGGAGGCACTAAAGAAACATAATGACCAAATTGTTGAGTTGAAATTTGAAATTGATTCAAGAATGTTAACTGATAGCCGTGGAATTGATTTGCGAGATTTGGAGAAGCAGACAAAAAAGAAGATAAGAAAATTACCTAATAGGGATGAGGTTTCTGTAGGAGAGGATGGCGCAACGAGTAAAATGTTGAATCCAAAGTATTTACTTTCCAATTTTGTGGTTGGTGATGATAATCGTTTAGCTCATGCGGCTTGTTGTGCAGTGGCAAGACAACCGGGTAAAGCTTATAATCCTTTGTTTGTTTATGGAGGGGTTGGACTAGGTAAAACACATTTACTGCAAGCTACGGGGAATGCTGTGTTGCAAAATTATCCTGATGTCCAAGTTGTTTATGGAACGGCGGAAAAGTTTACTAATGAAGTCGTTGAAGCAATTAGGAAGTCAGATACCCGTAATTTTCAAAAAAAATACCGTAGGGTTGGTTGTTTAATTATGGATGATATTCAGTTTTTTGCCAATAAAGGGAAGACTCAGGAGGAATTTTTTCATACAATTAACGAGTTGTACGATGGAAATAAGCAGATTATTTTTAGTTCAGATAGGCCGCCGCGAGAGTTAAAAGGTATTGCAGAGCGTTTGATTAGTCGTTTTGAAATGGGCATGATTGTTGATGTAAGCGTGCCAGATTATGAGACTAGGTTGGCGATTTTGCAGAAGAAGTGTCAAGAGCGCGAAATTTTGCTACCTAATGATGTTTTGGAATATATGGCGTTTAACTGTCATAACAGTATTCGTGAACTTGAAGGGGTGTTAACCCAAGTTGTTGCACAGGCGAAATTACAACAAGTAGTACCTTCGTTGAATGATGTGCAAAAGATTTTTAGAAAACTTGGTAATGAACAGCTGCAAGATTATGAACAACCTCGCGACAAGCAGCGTGCAATTACTGGTGAAGAAGTTATAGAACAAATTGCTACATATTACAAAGTTCCCAAGTCAGATTTGTTGGGAGCAGATAGGCGAAGAGACATCTTGTTGCCAAGGCAGGTTTGCATGTATTTCTTGCGTGAAGAGTTTAATTTTTCGTATGAGAAAATTGGCGAACTTATGGGGCGTAATCATACGACTGCTATGCACGCATGCCAAAAAATTGTTGATTTGCTGCAGGTCGATCGTGTTGTAGTTAGAGACATTGGTGCTATTAAAAATTCGATCGGAATTTAGTAGAGATATACTTGCAAAATTGGTTAGTGCGAGTAGTATGTTTTTTGCTAACTTTTGACTAGTCGCTTTTTTATGGACGATCGACTTTATTATCGACGGAAAGGAATGCGCTCTGTGAGACGCCCAGAATCTTCCGGATTAAAAACATTTTTGTATCCATTCTTTTTGCTTGTTTTGGGCGTTTTTGCCCTGTATTTAGTTTTTCAAGTGCTCTCGTTTTTGGTAAGTGGTGGTTCTGATGAGATTGATATTAAGCTATATGTAGAAAAGGGAAACGTTGACGTTATATTGGCTGGAGATGAACAACCAATCGACAGTCTTATTGCTTCAGGGCATCCATTGCAGCCAAATGATAGTGTTAGAACTGGCTCAGACACTAGAGCTGTTATCGAGTTTTTTGGTACAACACAGTTACGATTAGCACCAAATACTGAAGTAGTTCTTGGTGAGGTGAGTAATAATAAAAAGAAGCAAGTAGTCGATGTTGATTTAAAACGTGGTCAAGCTTGGTCAAATGTTTTAACTGAAGAAGAAACGAAGGAGTACAACTTTTTGGTTTCGACAGGTTATATGGATGTAAGAGCTGTTGGAACAATTTTTGATGTAAAAGCTGGTTTCCCAGAATATGTAAGGGTCATTGAAGGTAGTGTTGAGGCTGATATAAAAACAATTGAAGATGGTAATGAGAATGTATTGGATACTGTAGCAGTTAGTGTTGGTCAGGAATTGACATTAACTCAAGCTGATTTGCGCCAGTTTATTGAAAGACAGGTGCCTAAAATTCTCGGGCCAATGGCAGAAACATTTATGGGAAGTGAATGGTACAATTGGAATTTGGCTTTAGATGAAAATCCTGATTTGGTTAAACGTTTTGATGGGTCGTCTGAGATAATTGCTGTTACAAGTGATGGTAAAGATAAAGATGAGGACGAAGATGATGAGGAGGATTCGGAAGACGATGAAGATTCAAAAGACGAAGATGATGAGGAAGGTAGTGAAGAAGATGAAGAGGATAAAGAAGAAGCAAAAGTTGCAACTCCTAAAATTACCGATCCAAAGAATGATGAAACACAGTCAGAGGACCTGATCTTTATTTCTGGTGTGACTGATTCAAAAACAGATAAAATTGAGGTTACTTGGAAGGTAGGTGATAGTAAGGCTGAACCCTATATTCTGCAAAAATATGAATCTGGTAGTGAAGAATGGCTTTATGTTGCTAGTTATCCAGGTGGTAATATGATTGAAGGAGAAAATACTTATGAAGTAAGAGCAATTGATGCTGATGGTAACAAAAGTGAGCCTGCAGTAGTTACGTTTACTTTTAAACCAACAAAGAAAACAACTACACCTAAATCAAGTTCAAGCGGTAGTGGTGTGGAAATCGAGCCTGTTGATGAAGACTCTAGCTCAGCTGAATCGAAAACAGAAGAAGAGGATGTAGATATTATAGACGGTGAAGAAGTTAGTTAGAGATCGCTTATCTCAAGTATTTGTCTTTATTTAGTTCATGCTCTTCGTTTGTTGAGGCATAGATAACCTCATTGCTGTTGGGCGGTGTGAGGTAGAACCAGTAGTTAGTGTCGATCGGGTTTAATGCTGCTTCTATACTTGCTGCACCTGGGTTGCTTATTGGGGTGGGCGGGAAGCCTTTGTTTCTCCGAGTGTTGTATGCTGAGTCTGATGCAAGATCTTGTGCAGTGATGCTACGGTTGTTTTTTTCGTACAATAATGTAGCGTCAGCTTCTAGTCTCCAGTCGCTTGTAAGACGCTTCCAGTAGATGCCGGAGATGATTGCTCTATCAGGGTCAGTACGCACCTCTTCTTCAATAATTGAGGCCATTTTAATTGCATCATATTGTTCTTGAGGAGTAAGATCCTGCAATTGCTGTGGTGCTTTTTGGATAAAGGTTGTAAGTAAGGTGTTTAAAAACTGTTCTGACTGAAAACTGTTTTTGCTAACAAAATAGGTGTCTGGGAAAAGAAATCC
>CAYLRB010000025.1:10879-18565 GCA_964386265.1 uncultured Candidatus Peribacteria bacterium
CCAGCTTGAATTTTGTTTGCCTCATCACGATACTTTAGTCTAAACAATGTACTGTAATTAATAAGACCAGCTTTGTCTAAAATTTCTGCTGTTTCCTTTAAACTACTGCCTTCTGGTATTTCAACCCAAACTGAATCTGACTTGTCATTGCCGCATTTTGTTAATATGACTATGAATGCGCCTATAACAAGAAGATAAGACCATTTAAATGCTAATGGTCTTGATCTTTTGTTGAGTTTTCTAAAGGTCGTATTTTTCCGCATTTATTTGTTTTTGTTTTAACCAATACCTAGACGGTAGTTTTACATTTGCCCTAAACCTAAGTTGCCCATAATGTCTTTCATGTTTTCTGCAGCTACTTCTTGGGATTTTTTTACTCCTTTGTTAAAAGCTTCTGCTAAGTTTTTTTCCAGTTTTTTCTTGTCGCTTAGTAAGCTTTCATCAACTATTTCTACGCTAACAATTGTTTGTTCACCGTTAATAGTTACTTTTACTCCTTCGAAGTCAGCTTCTACATGAATATTTTTAAGCTTCTTTTTAATTTCTTTAGCTTGTTTTTGTAGTTCGTAAAGCTTTTTAGCTTGGTCCATGAAACCCATATTTTTAAATTAGATTAAGTGTGCGAATTTTAGAAGTTATTTAGAAGTTAGTCTAGCAAATTTTGTTAGCGAAATGTTTAAATAAATACCATCTAGGCCATTAAAAAAAGGCGATGGGTGTGAACTGCCAATAGATAAACTTAATTACCGGAAAATTCTATTAGGCTAGCAACAATGGTTCCAATGAAAGCTCCTAAAAGAGTGGAAATTGGTAGTGCCTGTGCTTGAGTGTTTGTACTCATTAACTCAAAAATGAAGTTGTGGCTAAAAAACATACTAGATATTGCCAGCAATGAACCAAGTACAATAGCCAGTAAAAAATGTTTAGGTAGGTGGAAAGAGTTTCTTCGAATCATTTTTTATTTCTAGGTTTAATGAATAGATTGTAAACTAAAAAGAACACGGCGTTAACAAAAGAAATCGCAATCAGGCCATATGTGAGAACGGTGGCAATGGGAGATGCTTCCATAGTTATTGTCTAGATCGATTTATACTATAAACTTTTATTCGTTGATTGCAAAAAAAAATTGTATATGCCAAAACAAAACATCATTATGGAATCTGAAACACGTGTGAATGCTTTTTATACGTATGTATATTATGCTTTGGTTATAGGTTTATTGGTTTTTAGCGCGAGAATTATTACTGCGATTTTTGCGGCTACTATTTTTGGTATAGATTGGTCAGCTAAATTTGTAAGTGGATTTTTGCCTTTGTTTAGCTTTGATAAGACGAATTTGGTTTTGTTTGAGTTAGTTAACTTAGTTTCATTATTGTTTTCTGTTTTGGCGCTATTTGTGGTTTTTCTTGTGGCATTTGCAAGTAAAGCGACTGTTGAAGATAAGAAGTTTGGAATTTTCTGGGATGTTACTTATATTGCATTGTTTTTATTTGAAATTCAGCTTTTTGTTGAACTTTCAGCGGTAAAGGTTACACTCTTGCGAAGTAATTGGTGGACGGTTACTCCGTTGATTATGATGTTGCTAATTGCGACAGTGGCTTTTCTATTAAAAAAGAACCAAGTTTTGAGTCCAATTGTTAAGCCGGAAAATGCTGTTAGACCAAAATCCAAAAAAGTTGTTGTAAAAAAATCAACTAATAAGCCTCCCCAAAAAGCAGCAAAAACTCCAAAGAAAGCGCAAAAAGTCGCTGATTTAAAAGTTGAGGCAGTAAAACCGAAAGCTAAAAAAGCTAAAACCACTAAAAAAGCAGTTAATAAAAAACAAAAATCATAGTTAAAAAGACTTGCTCTTTCACTTGATTTCGATTAAGATCCGTCTGCTTTTTAGAACTTAAAGGCGATTTATATATGGAAAATATTGTATTACAAGCTGAGATGCGCGATGTAGCGGTTAAAAATTCCGTGCTCCGTGGTCAGTCTCGTGTTCTTGCTGTTGTTTATGGTCGTGGAATTGACTCTATGGCTTTGGATTTAGACTACGAATCTGTACGCAAGGCTTACATTAATGTAGGTGAAACAAGTGTAGTTAATTTGGAACTTAAAGGTAAAACGATTCCTGTTTTGTTTAAAGAGGTTCAGTTACATCCTGTAAGTGACAAAATTTTACATGTTGATTTCTATGCTGTTGATCTTAAGCAAGAGGTTGTTACTCATGTACCTTTGATTTTGGTTGGTTTAGCTCCTGCAGTTAAGATTCTTGGAGGTAATTTATCTCAACATCTTGATGAAGTTGAAGTTAAGTGTTTACCAAATAGCATTCCTAAGGAAATTGAAGTTGATGTTACAGGAATTGAAGATTTCCACACAACAATCCATGTTAGCGATTTAATCTTACCTGAAGGAGTAGTTGTAATGAACGATCCTGAAGAAGCGGTTGCTAATGTTGTTCCTTCTCGTGATCATAGTGCTGAAGCAGATCAAGCAGCACAAGCTTCAACTGAAGGTGCTGAAGAAGAAGCTCCAAAAGCTGAATAAGCTTTTGAGTATTTTGTTGAATAATAGAAAGAGGGTCATCTTGGCCCTCTTTTTAGTTGATTAATTCTTGTAGTAATTGTTTTTTTGCTTGTAACTCTGCTTTGTATTGATCGTTTTGAGTAATCAAATTTAGTTTGAATTTGTCACCACGGTTAAAGTTGTTTGGTAAATTTGCAATTGGCCATTCAATTATTTGCTGAGTTTCTAATTGTAGTAGGGCGCTGCGGCCACGAAAACCAATGCATGTACCTTCAACCATTTGACAAAAATTTAGAGACAAGGAAGTAACTTTAAATCAGATTTGTTTTCTTGGCAATTCTTCTTTTTGTAAAACGGCTTGATGAATTGTGTTTGATGTTTTAATAAGTCACTCTTAAGTTGTTGAGTAATGCTTCTAACGGTATTTACTTAACTTTTGCAGGGGAGTTAGTAGCTGTTCACTAGTTTCCATAATGTCATAAGCGGCACTCCCGTGCTGCCAATTGGACTTAGGTCTGTTGGTTTGTCTGTCCAGCTTGATCCTGCAATGTCAAAGTGACACCATGGATGTTTACTCACAAATTTTTCCAAGAATGCAGCGCCCATACTGCTACCAGCATCGACCCCTGGTGTCCAGTTGTAGTAATCGGATGCATGTCCTTTAACTTTGTTTCTAAAGTGGTCCGTTAATGGGAGTTGCCATAACGGTTCGGCGGCTTGTTCACCAGCTTTTTTGGCTGCTGATATTAGTTCATCGTTGTTGCCAATGATGCCACTCATCTCATGACCAAGGGCGACTATACAAGCTCCGGTTAAGGTTGCTATATCAACAACGTAGCGAGGTTTATATTTTTCGGTTGTGTACGCTAATGTGTCGCCAAGGATTAGTCGGCCTTCAGCATCTGTGTTAGTTATTTCTACTGTTTTGCCATTGTAGGCTTTGTAAATATCTCCAGGTTTCATTGCTTTGCCATTAATTAAATTTTCTGCACATGCAACCGCGCCAATTATGTGTAGCTCTGGTTTTAAGGTAGCGATAATTTGCATTAGTCCTAGTACGTTTGCTGCGCCTCCCATGTCCATTTTCATTGTTTCAATATTGCGAGTTGGTTTTAAATTATAGCCGCCAGAATCAAATGTAATTCCTTTACCTACAACGAGTATTGGTTGTTGTTTTTTTACTTTGGGGTGCTTGTACTCCATGATTATCATCTGACTTTCTTGATCGCTACCCATGCCTACTGCTAGCAATAGATTGCAGCCTAGTTTTTTGAGTTTTGATTCTCCAAGAACAGTTAATTTCATTTGTTTACCAGCTTTTTTTGCTATTTTTTTTGCGTATTCGCATAGCTTTTCCGGATGAAGTTCATTTGGTGGAGTGTTAACAAGGTCACGTACTAGATTTGTAGCATTTAAAACTTCGCTTAACTCATTTATTTCTGAATTTTTAAGCTGTTTGCTTAAATCTAGAATTTGAAAAATCCGTGTGGTTTGTACGTTGTTTGATTTGATATAGGTATTGAAATCGTAGCTTTTTAAGTTAAATCCGTGTGCGAAAAATATTGTATCTTCTTGGGATTTGCTGTTTGCGATTGTTTTGAGAACAATATTTGTACTTTTCTTACTGATTTTGCTGGCAACTTTCCCGCCAGCTGCTTTTATTTTTTCTAGATTAACTTTGCTGGATTCCCCTAAATTTATTAGGATTATATTCAGATTTTTTTTTGCACCAGCGATTGTATAAGTGAGAACTGTTTGATTTTTTGTGTAATCTTTCTCGTTTTTTAGAAGTTTGTCTAATTCGTTGGCAACAACACTTGGTAAACCCGCAAGTAGATCAGCACGTTTAGCTGTTTTGTAGTATGGGATGATGATTGTGTCAGCCTGTAAATCGTACTTATTTATAAGAGATATTTTCATTTTAATTTTGTTTTAAGTTTCTTATATTTACACTAGTTGATTTTGATTTTTTTGTTAAATTTTTCCTTTAGGTTCTTTGCTTTTTTGTGGTATAATTAAGGGATTGTTTAATCAAAATAAGGCCAAATGCCGGACGAAGATCAAAATATATCTGAAAATGAAGAAGGAACTCCTTCTGATGATGCAGTTTCACAAGCTGGTTCGCAGCCTGAGACAGCTGATTTTGCTGACTTTATGCAGGCAAACCAAACGGAAATGCAAGCAGAGCCGGAGGGAGCTGGTGCGGAATCTGTTATTGAAACAAGCTCAGTACCAGCAAATGGTAAATCAGATGAGTTAGATGATATGAAATTGGATGATGATACATTGGATGAGAATACAGGGCCAAGCGTTTTGAGTGAATTAAAAGGTGTAATTTCGGAGTTGAATATTTCTTTTGGTCAAGTTGTAGGTTTTGTTGCTATATTGTTGATTGTAGGAGCTCTTGTAATTGGTAGTTTTTATTTCTTGTTTGGATCTTTGGGAGATATTAGAGGTATTGATAGACAAGAGGTTGCAAAAGAAAGTAGAGAGTTCTTTTTAACTAGATGGTGGAACAATGTTTTTGATGGATCGTCAAAAGTTGATAAGAAAACGGAGACAAAATCTGAAGACAAGGAGGTTGAGAAAGATGTTGATCCTAATGTTGTTGTAAAACCTGAGACTGAAAAGGCTTTGGATGATCTTCGTAACATAGGTCGAGAGACAGCTTTGCCTTCAACAGAAACTGCGGACAGAACGTCGGATGCTGAACTTGATAGCAATCAATTTGCATTTAATGTGTATCTTGTATTAGCTAAACTAGGTCAAGATGCAGATGTAAATGAGCGTTTAAGTTATTATGTAAGAACTTATAGAAGGATTAGAAACACGTTTAATACTGATTTGTTTAGTTATTTAGATGCACAAATAGATCGTCAAAAATCTTATAATCAGTTTGTTAGTGATTTTAAATCTTATTTGGCAACTGGTAAGTTGGTTTTAGAAGATTTGCGACAAGAAGTTGGAGCTTTGAATGAAACTTTGGCTAGAATTGATGAAGCAGCAGAGAGCGCGGAGAGTAATTACTCAGCTGCGGCAGAAAATTACGAGAGCGAGAAGCTACCTTCTTTACTTGATACATTCCAAGATTTGTCAGCGCAAAGAGCAGTTGTATTAGCGGAATTGAGATCTAGAGAGCAGATTTTAGAAAAATTTGAAGATGCAATTCCTATCGTAGAAGAAAAAATAATTGCTATTGAAGCCAATCAAGATGCTTTTGTGCGGGCAGTTCGCGTTATTGATTTTAAACAAGTTGATCTGGATTTGATTGTTGACCAGCAGTAGAATGAATTATTGCGAGTGTTGAAAAAGTAGCATCTAGGTCGCGCCTTCGCGCGAGGGATCGCAATGTTCGCGCCTTCGCGCGAATAGTCGTTAAAAAGTAAAAAGCTAGATGCACCTTTGGTGCATCCTTGGCGCAACATAGGTTGCGCCTGTTGTCTACTATCTGCTACCTTTTGAACACTCTAATAAGTTAGTTGAATAAAATCTGCTTATGTCGTAAATCTGTTATCAATATTTGTGTTCAATATCTTAATTATCATTCTCTTATCATTTTATGATTGATTACTTTGCACCTCTTTTGACTAGGGTAAAAAATGAGTTCCCTTCATTTGATTTAAAGAGATTGCAGGCGGCATATGATTTTGCACGAATAGCTCACGCTAATCAGTTGAGATTTTCTGGTGAACCATATGTTACACACTTAGTTGCAGTTGCTGAAATTTTGCTTGATTACTCACCCGATGAGGACATGTTAGTAGCTGCTCTTTTGCATGATGTTTCTGAGGATACAGAATACACACTTGAGAATATTAGCTCGCGGTTTGGTGCAGCGGTTGCAACTTTGGTTCAAGGTTTGGAGAAGTTGGCTAAAGTTAGAGCTACGGGAGAGCATCAGGAGGTTGAAAATTTAAGAAAGATGTTTGTTTATATGGCTGCTGATTTGCGCATAATTATTATTAAATTATGTGATCGTTTACATAATATGCGGACACTTGATTTTGTGCGCTTGGATAAACAGCAAAGAATTTCTCGTGAAACGATGCAGATTTATGTACCAATTGCAGCTAGGTTGGGGATTTATGAGTTGAAGGGAGAGTTAGAGGATTTGTGTTTTTACCACTTGGAGCCAGAGAGTTATCTGGAATTAAAAAAACAACTGGATGAGTACGTTGAGCAAATGGGAATGACGATTGATGATATTAAAAGAGGATTGTATCAATATTTGGCTGAGCTTGGCTATCGTGGAGTAAGAGTGGAGGGAAGGTTAAAAAGTTTGTATAGCATTCATCGTAAATTGAAAAGAAAGGGGCGTCTGACCTTTGATGAGCTGTATGATGTTTTTGCAATAAGAGTTATTGTACCTGATGGTGATAAAGAAGGTTATGAAAGTACCGGCGACTTGTATGCAATTTTAGGCGCTATTCATAGTAAATGGACACCGCTACCACATCGATTTAAGGATTATGTTGCTGTACCAAAGCCAAATGGATATCAGAGTTTGCATACTACTGTAATTGGCTTGGGTCCTAAATCCAGACACCAACCAACTGAAATACAGATAAGGACAGTGAAAATGCATGAACAAAGTTTACATGGGATTGCATCGCATTGGTTTTATAATCAGTCTGAAGGTGATTCAACGCGGATGACTGCAGAAAGAATTAAGAAAAATGATCGTTTGAATAGACAACTGGAATGGGTGGAAGCTTTAAATTCTTTACAAAGAGAAATCGCAAATAACAGTGAACTAATAGACACGTTGCATCATGATTTTTTAAGTGATCGTATTTTTGTTTTAACACCCGGAGGTGACGTTAAAGATTTGCCAGCTGGAGCTACGCCGATTGACTTTGCTTTTTCAGTTCATTCTGAATTAGGGCAAAGCTGTGCGATGGCTAAGGTTAATAGTAGGATTGTACCGCTTGATTATCAGTTGAATAATGGCGATGTGGTTGAAATTGTGACAAGGCCGAATGCGCACCCTCGTCAATATTGGCTTTCTTTTGTTAAGACAAATTTTGCAAAAGCAAGGATTAAAAATTGGTTAAAACAAAATGATGATCCTGTGAAAAGTTTAAGAGAGGGGCGTGAAATTTTGAATAGTCATTTGCAGGAATTGGCCCAGCCACCGCTTGATAATGAGTTATCAATTTTGAAAAATTATAA
>CAYLRB010000026.1:0-18457 GCA_964386265.1 uncultured Candidatus Peribacteria bacterium
ATCCTTTAACGGTTTTTAAAGCAGCACCTAAGTTATCGTAAAGTGTTGTTGCGTGTGCTCTTACGTTTGAGGCTGGAGAACCCAATGGAACACCTGTAGGAATTATCTCAGCTAAAGCCTGATCACGTGCAGCTACAGATGCAGTAAATGAAGCTTGATTTTTTCTTAGTGAAGTTTGTAGATTCCGAATAGTTTGCCCCCAGCTTACGTGGTTATAACCTCCCAAATTTGTGATTGCACTTGGGGTAGGAGGGATAGTCGGCGCTGTGACATGGACAATTACTCTATTTAGTTCAGTAATTACCGTGTTAAAATTGGCGGTGGATAAAAGTGTAGAAGTAGGAAGTATCGTAGGGGAACCACCAGTTAAGCTAATGAGATCATTATAATTTGTTATCAAACTTTCTTGTTCTTGCCCCAATTGGTGAACTTGTGATTCAAGGCGTTGGTGTTCTTGAATAACTGGTTTCAAGTTTTCTTTAACCTTGACAAAAGCAGCTTGCAGTTGAGTGTTAATCTCCTGTTGCATCTTCTTTAAGCTGGCTTCAAATTCGCGTCCGCTCAAATGGTCAAGTTTTTGCTCAAGCACCTGCCGAATTGATTGAAACTGATAGAACAGTACTACAGATGTTTGTTGTTGAGGCGACAATGGGCCTCCTGCGGGACCACCAGTATTGATGTAGTTTTGGGCATTGGCAGGTAAGGCTGTTGTGTAATGATTAAGCCCAACACCGCCCGGATTAGCAGCGGTCAAAATATTAAACATCTCTACACGAATATCCGCATTGTTTAATTCGGCACTAATGCCTGTACCAATCTCCGCTAATTCTTCTCTTGTTAATAGGGACGTCCCCGGTTTGATTACGCTCATTTCGTCGACGGGTTAGATTCGATTACAGAGCTTAAGCGCTCTTCTTCCTGGTCTTCCGCTTGCTTAGCAGCTGACTCATTGATCTCATCAATTAGTTTGCCAAAACTTGGGACATCGGTTTTTAATTGATTTACCAAAATCCACATCTGTTCCACAGATTCCGGCACAGTTAGCATTTCCAAATAGACCAAAACGCCAATGGGATCAATCGCCCCACTTTTAACGTCGTCCGCAAGCAGTTGCTGCAATTTGGCCGCCAGTGCCCCTATATCTGTTAGATAGCTTTCCATTTGACACAACTAAATCTTTTAATTATAGCACAGATTCCTTAAAAGGTGAACCCCTTTTATGGCGTAGGCGTTATTTGGCAATTCAAAAAAGTCACCTCGGGGTGACTTTTGGCGTGAATCCTATTTTACTTTCGGTTTAAGTTAACTAGCATCAGATAATTTCCCATCAGCATATGCTAAATCGCCTAGCACTCGTTCGCGGAAAGCTTGTGCTTCCATAACTGCTATCGCCATGAGATCAATGTTACGATCAACAAAAAACTGATCAATCTCTGAATCTGTTGTCAAAGATAGAAACAGGTTTTGGTCAGCTTCGGATAGACGAGACATTACTGTCATCATCACTCTTTGCTCAATTATTTCATTAACTTTTTGTGCCAACTCTTGTTTCTCTTCAGGAGTCATGCTGTCCGTTCCTAGCATTGTTGCTAAGCCGTCAACGAGTTCTAATGGTAATTTTACAATTGGTGTATTTGAATCCATATTTATATTTTTTAAAACTTTAAAATTTTAACTTTTAATTAATTATAAAGAAACTACTTTTTAAAAAGTCCAGCATCTACAAATTTTTGTACTACAGCTGGCCATTTATCGGCACTTCCCAATTTAGCCTCTGCCAGTTTTTCAAACATCTCTTTGTTAAACACAAACTGCTCTCCATCTTTTAAGAATGAAATTCCAGAGTGCGCAATTCCATTAACCGGATGAACAAACGATCGTGCGTTAACATCAGGATTTGCGGATTCAAATAAATTTTCTATGCCACTTGCTTTAAATTCCGCAGCATTAAATCCGCCTTCTGTTTTAAACACATGATCCATTATCTTCACAAAACCTGGATCGCGATCGCCAACGTTTTCGAGCCCCCACGCATTGTCTGGTACTACAAATTTGTAACCCTCATAAGCAGACCAATCAGTTGGTAAGCTGTTTAAAGCAGTTTGAGCAAGGCCAGGGGGAAGTATGGCATCAGGTGTAGCGTCAGCAGTTGATTCAAAAGGCCACAAACTAGACCAATCAAAATCGGCATAATGCAGCAGCGGACCAGCCGAAGCGGCAGTAATTCCTAGTAGGCCAAAAATACGATCTTGCCACCAACGACGGCTTGCCTCGTGCTCCCCAACACCCAAACGTTCTGAGAAAATAGCACTTTCGTTAGTTAAAACGCTGTCTAAAACTTTTTTTCTAAATCCAGAACGGTCTAATCCTTCCGCTTTAGCGCTATCAATAATTTTGTCAATTTGTCCATCAAGTTCCGCGCGGCGTTTTTGCATCAATGCTTTTAAATTAGCAGGCAAGCGGCGTTCCTGATTTTTTTCTGGATGCAGCATTTCTGAAATAGCAGCTTCAATTTGGTCGTCGCTTAAATCTTTCAAGGTTTGATTTTCCTTTAAAATATCTGCTTCTGGGATCTGGCGATCACCATCAGGACGACGCATAGTTGCCTCATTGATATTGGCAGCAAAGTAGCCTTGAATATCTTCTGGAGTTTGCAGCTCTGCTAATTTTTTCTCATTTAATTTTTTAGTACGACCAATTTTATCTCTTCCAATGTGTGCAAGTTCCGTTACGCCAAGGTAGCGGCCAACAGCACCTAAAACAGTTCCTCCAAGCAGTAAACCTCCGCTTACAGAGTTAAATCCAAGCGCACCAGCGCCAAAACTTCCCGCTGCACCACCGAGTCCTGCCAAGATAGAGCCACCCCCTGCCGCCATCGCTGCAGTAAATACAGGTGCGGCCACAATTGCTCCCCCTGCCACCACCATCGCTAAGCCAGTTAAGGCAATTGCAGTTCGATGACGACGTAAAAAGGCACGACCTTTATTAAAGAAGTTTAAGAATTTACTTTCTTGAGCAGCTGATTTTAAACGAATCTGCATACCGCGTAATTCCTCACGTAAAATCTCATCAATTAGCTGTTTTTTAAGCTCGGGATCGGATAAATCTTTACGCGCTAATAAGCCATCAAGTTTACCACGGTAATCACTTAAGTACTGCTCCCGCAAAGCTTCAAGCTCACTGCTGCGAACAAACGTACCGCGTAAGCGCTGATAACGCTCAAGCGTTTCATAGTATTTTTGACGAGATCCCACAACCTCACTCTCTTTAGTATCAAAATTTTTGTAATAAAACCGTGGTAGCTCTCCAACGTGGTCTAAGCTTAGTAGTACTTTTTGTAAATACTCTAAGTTAGCATCATCAGCCATATGTTTATCTCTAAGAGCTTCATAAATTGTATTCGCTTTAGCAAACTGAGAATCAGTTGGAACTTGCCCATTTAAAAATTTATCAGAGTTTGCGCAGATCAGTTTTAGTAATGAATTTAACTCTTGGCGTGTAGCATATGGTTTGTCTGGGCTATCTGCAAAGTGATCTTCAAGTGCCAAAATGGCATTGTTATATCTGTGCAAATAATCTGCAAAACTTGTTTGATTTGGGGCAGTAGATATATCTATAGGTTGGCCAAAAGGATCGAGACCGGTTCCTAGGTTTTTTGTTATATTGTAACTGTTTTGACTTTTGCTTGCCTGCTCCATGTAACTTAGGTAGTACAAAAAGTCCAAGGTAGTTACGCCATAACGGCTACAAGTCATACCAAGATACAAGTAAAGTTTTTTATGTAAGTCATCGTTGCCTCCTTGCGATTTAATCGCTTTAACCATTTCTTCGCGCAGTTGAACTGCTGTCATTGTATCTTGAATTAGTGCTTGTCCACGCATTTCGCCTTCTACAAAGTTAAAAATACGTTCAAATTCCGGCATGTATTCAATCACACGCGCTTGTTCTGTTGGATTAATGTTTTCCCCAGTTTCTTCGATTGCACCGCGTTTACCACTAACCGATGTTAGCATCGAACCAATGGCAGCTTGAAAGCGTTTATGATTATTTGCAATAGCCTGTGGACTATTAGCCGTATCAAAAGGGATGTTAGCTAATTTGCAAAATACCTCATTTGGATCCCACGATCCGCCTTGGGTATCGATCTGCGCAGCAATGCTTGCAACATGCGAAGGGTTTAAATCCGTTAAACTATTAGATTCCGTGGTTAAGCGGTTAATACAATCTTTTAATAAGTTCCGATCGGATTGTATTTGTTGGTTAGTTTCTAACTCGAGCGCTTCTTTAAACCGCTTCCTGCGTTTGTGGCCACTTGGATCTCTTTCTGCTTCAGCTTGATCGGCAGCAGCATCTCGCTGTGCAGCAAGCTCCTCTAGTTTATCAATTACATCTTGACCATCTGGATCAACTGTAACTTCCACAGGGGATTTGTTTTCAACCGGTGACATTGCACTGCCATGGTTTACGTTAAATCCTCGATTCGATGTCGGCCAATACCATTTGCCATCAGCGCCTTTTGTGGCCACTGCAATTCTATCTGGAGCAAATTTATACACTTCGCGAGATTCTTTGCGGCGTAATTCAATCAGACGATCTTTAATGGCCGAAATTTTGCTTTTATCAGTTTGTAATTTAGTCAGTTTATCGGTTGCAGTTTGCAATTCCGCCGCCGCCACAGTTTGACGAGCGGTCAAATCTTTAAACTCAGTGTTTTTGGCGTCAAGGTCAAGCGTTAGTTGAAACTTGGCAGTGTTTAAAAATTTGGTAACCTTGGCCTGCCCTTTGTATTTACCACCTAGAAACAAATCCTGATAAATTTGTTTCTTTTTGCTACTATCAATTGCTGCGTTTAAAATCATGGTTCGAACATTGTCACCATCGCTAGCAGCGGGCAAAATACCATCGTAAAGCAAATCGGTATTGTATATCTCGTCCCTTTCACTTTTTACCTTAGCTAAATCTGAATCAATCTTATTCTTAGCATCAGTTTTCTCAGTAACATCTTGTTTCAAATCTGTTAGCTTTGTATTCACACCAGCCGCGAACCCCAAAACAGCTCTGTCCATATGTACATGAACACTTCCCCAAAACTGATCTCTCATCTCCGGTCCGGCTGCAGCATAATCATCACCTGTATCTGTAGCATTTGTCCGCGTTGTATCTGTAAGTAAGGTTTCTCGCATTCCATCACGCAGCTGAATCAGATCCAGGGCCGGATCTTGCAGTTTGTCGAGCAAATCCTGTCTTTTTGTGGCATCCTCAAGACTTTCTTGAGTTTCTTCAACAACAGCCGCTTTTAACTCAGGGTGTTGATCTAACATTAATAATTGCTTTTCTTCTGGTGTTTGTGGTCCGGGTGTCATCGTTAGGCTTGGTTTAGATAATTGGCAAGTTCGGGGAACTGTGCAACCAGTTTCTCCAAGGTCATATCACTTTCAGTTGCCGCTTTCGCAACTTTGGCTGCAAGCAGCGGATCTTGTTTAATAACAGTTTTTACCAGCTCTTTCATCTCATCTTCAAAACCAGATTTAGCCACAAAAGCTTTTTTTGCAAACTGATCCATCAAAGTTGGATGATCTTCGGCTAATAATCCCATAATTAAATTCAATTCGTCTTCAGTTTCTAGCGCGGCCAAAATCTCTACAAATCCCATAAGTTCTGTATTTGTTAACCTTCGCGCCTCGTAATCAATGTACAACCACTTTTTAGCCATTTCTTCCAGTTCGGCTTTGTTAAGCGGTTTTTGTAAGTTCTGCACAGCCATACGGGACGACTTTAAACAATAAATCTTGTCATAATAGCACAAAATTGGAAATTTTTCAAATCAGCCAAAAATCTGCCCTCGAGGGTAAGTTTTGTTGTCAGAATTATTAATGAGAATTGCGAGGTAGCACCTTGCAATTAAGTCGTTTTTCGACTATAATCCAAAAACACTTGTTCTTTCACAGATGGGGATGAAATTGGTTCTCGATTTGAGTGAATCGGGTTTGTATTGCTGCCACGGCGGGATAGCGCTGTCTCCCGCAAAGGTTGAAAGCTTAGCTTTTAGCCCTAATCCGTCCAGTGCAAAAATAAGTGCTGAAGAAATTGTTGATGGTTACGCTAATTTCTTTGCTGGTCAAAGAGTTGCTGTAGCTGCCTAATTCTAGCTAGTCGCATCTAAAGCCTCGCGCTTTAAGCGGCAAGGCCCGCCATTGTTCGGGCCGACCTTTACTATCGACACCGCTAGATAGCCAAAGGACATCAGCGGTTAAGGTGTAAAAACTAGTTCGGATTTACACACAAAAACCTCTCGAGCTTAAGATTTGCGTGCGTTTGGTGCCTTTCTCTGCGCAAGTCCGACAACTTTAAATGGCACTATCATGGTAGACGCGTACAGACTCCACTTAAAGACCCGGGTTCGACTCCCGGCATCTCCACCAAAATTCCGTAGCGAAGCGGAGGAAAAGAAATAACGCTTTTAGTGAGCTCGCGGAGTTTTTTCGATATGTAAATAGAAAATTTTATAAAATATTGCAATTATTCAAATTATGGAGATAGTAAAGCTACCATTTAATTTTACACATATGGTAATTCGTTTCGACGGCGGCGCAGGCTGCGGTGAAGGTGGTAACTGTGAAGAAGGTAAATGCGGCGAAGGTAAGTAGTTTACCCGTCCAATTCCATTAAGGGGCCTTGTGCCCCTTTTTATAAATAATTCTCCAACAATATTAAAATAATATTATGACCAATCTCGATCCCCCGTTTGTTCAAGAAAATCCTAATTTTAAGCTGCCAACACTTGCAGAGGTTGATGCTTACGAACTTCCTTCTCTTTTAAAACCACGTTTAGTTGACGAAGACGGCTACACGCCCGAAGATGCCGAAGCTCTAATGAAAGAAGCTAAAAGAATGCTTTATCTTTCGGCAATAATGGGAGGGGGGATTTCTCCGTCAAAAAAAGTAGATCACGCTTGGCATGCCATGTTGATGTTCACGCGCAGCTATTACAAATTCGCTAACTTTATTGGGCGCTACGTACATCACGAACCCACAGAAGGCCCACCCGATGGGGGCAAAACTTATCGAGCAACAAAAGAAAATTACGAAAAACATTTCGGTAGCAAGCCCGATCCAAAATATTGGCCTTAAACTGAACTATAAATTGTGTTAGGCTCAAGACAAGCAAACTAACACTTTTTATGCTAGCTCTATCTATAAATCAAGTCACCAAGACCTACGCAAGTGGAACGGAAGCTCTCAAGGGGATTTCCTTCGATGTGCAGGCTGGTGAATTTTTCGCTCTACTCGGCCCCAATGGTTCGGGGAAAAGTACATTAATAAACATTATCGCTGGGCCTACTAAAAAATCTTCTGGGCAAATCAGCATTCACGGTATCGATATCGATGAAAAAACGGAGGAAGCAAAAATGCAAATTGGGATTGTTCCTCAGGAAATCGTCTTTGACTCTTTCTTCACCATAAACGAAACTTTACTGTTACAGTCTGGTTATTATGGTGTTAAAAACAATCAAGACTGGATCGATGAGGTACTTACAAACCTTAACTTAATTGATAAAAAACATTCCAAAACCCGAGCTCTATCTGGAGGTATGAAACGTCGTCTTCTAATTGCCAAAGCGCTAGTTCATAAGCCTAAAATTCTCTTTTTGGATGAACCAACTGCAGGCGTAGATGTAGAGTTACGCCACAGCTTGTGGGATTACGTCCGCAAGTTAAATCAAGGTGGTATGACAATATTTTTGACAACACATTATCTTGAAGAAGCCGAACAACTTTGTGACCGTGTAGCAATTATAAACAAAGGCGAACTAATTAAGTTACAGCCAACAAAAGAGCTGATGCGCTCTGCTGGGCCGGAAAAAAGGTTATTGGTTTCCTTTCATCAAGATATTGCTGCCGAAAATCAGACAAAATTAGCTAAATTTAAAGTAGAGCTAGTTGATCAGCGCACCTTGGCGGTGCAATTTTTGCCTGAGCAAACGCAAGAGCTTCTACGTGCTCTTTCTGAATGTTCGCAAATTGACGATATCCGTACAGAAGAACAACGTCTAGAAGATATTTTTATCCGCTTAACTTCGAATCACAATGCTTAATACACTAGGAACTTGGACATTTTTTAAACGCGAAACCCGCCGTTTCCTTAAAGTTTACATGCAAACCATCCTTTCACCGGTGGTCAGTAATCTATTGTTTATGGCTATTTTTGGACTTTCATTACATCGTGCAATTCCAAATGTAGAAGGCGTTACCTATTTAACATTTCTGATTCCAGGCCTCGTGATGATGGGGATCATCAATAATGCTTTCCAAAACCCTTCATCGTCAATGATAATTGCAAAATACCAAGGAATTATCACCGATTTACTAACCATCCCCCTTAAGCGTGGCGAAATCCTGTTTGCGATGGTTGCCTCTGCTGTTTTCCGCGGACTATTGGTAGGGCTAGTTACATTCTTGACTACTGCAATTTTCGCTCAAAATATTCCATTTGCGGCACCTTTGTGGATTTTTGTTAGCGCGATCCTTGTTAGTCTATTCTTCTCCTTCCTGGGCGTAATTATTGGCATTTGGGCAAATGAATTTGATCAAGTGGCCTTCATCCTCAATTTTATTATGACGCCTTTGATTTTCTTGGGTGGCGTTTTTTACCCGATCCAAACTTTGCCAGCTTTTGCTCAGACAATTTCGCAATTCAACCCAATGGTCTACATGATTGACTTAATGCGTTATGGCTTCACCGGCCTCCAAACATACCCAGTTTTACAAAGCTTTGCAGTAGTTGGTGGATTAACGTTAATTACCGGAATCGCGGCATATTTGCTAATGCGAAGTGGCTGGAGATTGCAAACATAAGCAAATTAAATTGAAACCATTGTTAAGTCTCTCAACAAATAGCAGGTGTACTAGATCGGTACGAACACCCTCATAAACAAAGAACCGCCTTAAGGGGATGCCCCTAAGGCGGTTCTTTTAGAAGTTTAAAAGAGGTTACAATTAAGCACCTTCTTCTTCACCTTCCATCATTTCACCTTCTTCACCTTCTTCCATCATACCTTCTTCTTCTTCCATCATTTCACCTTCTTCCTCTTCCATCATACCTTCTTCTTCTTCCATCATTTCACCTTCCATCATGTCTTCACCTTCCATCACCATTGAAGAGTCTGTTTCAACTTCTTCAGCTGGAGTGTCAGTTTTAGCACAACCAGAAGCCATAACGATAAGAGCCAATGCAAGTAGACTTGCTAAAATTTGTTTACTCATGGAGTAAAAATATTAAATGATAAATATTTTGCAATATTATTACACGCATAACGTGTAGGCGCAGTCTAATATAGACATGGACAAAATCAATAGCAAATTATGCATTTACCCTCTCGACGTATTCACTGGTTGTTGTGTTAACTCGTATTTTGTCTCCAATGTTAATAAAAAATGGCACATTTACCACCAGTCCACTTTCTGTTGTTGCTGGTTTTGAACCGCCGGATGCAGTGTCTCCTTTGACCCCCGGATCTGTTTCTGTAACTTCCAAAACGACTTTTGGTGGCAAATTAACAGCAATTGGTCGTCCTTCAAAGTTTTGTATGTCTACATTCATGCCATCTACAAGATAGTAAACTTGATCACCTAAGTCTTCATCAGTAAAGCTAAACTGTTCAAATGTAGCACCATCCATAAAGTGATATTCGCTACCATCATTGTAAAGATATTGAGCTTTTGAAAAATTTATATCTGCAGGTTCAATTTTATCGCTCCCTTGAAACGTTTGATTAATAATGCTCCCTGTTAGCAAATTTCTTAGTGAAGTTTTTGCAACAGCGCTACCACGAGCCTGTTTAGAGTGTTGGGCTTTCATAACTACAAACGGCGTTCCATCTACTAAAATAGCCATACCGGGACGCAATTCTGCTAATGTGTACATAGAAAGAATTAAATACTGATAGTAAAATGTAAGTTCAATTTGCCACAAGTTGTTCTATACGGCAATTTTGTTTATTATCCAATTGAAAAATTAATGAATTTTTATGTTATTAGCAGGTGGTCAAATTTTTAGCCTCTTTGAAGCATTGTTTAATAAAGCCTTTTTGTTTGGCACTACTGCATGGTTTTTATTCAGTTTATTAAGTTTGCCGCTAATATTTATTATTCTAAAAAAACGTTTAAATAAAAATAGTTTGCCGGCTGCCCTAGTTTTAGGGTTGATTTTGTGGATTTTCTTATATTCTTTTGGGATACCGTTTGGTTTGCAGGCGGCCGGTTACAGAGAGTTTGTAGCCTTTTTATTAGGGCCAATTATTTTATTAGCTAGCGGATATTATTCCCGAGTTTTAATAGACAAAGCGGTCTTAGCCAAGCTTATTGTTTTTGTTTCAGGTGTTACTACTTTTATAAGCTTGTACGGACTATTCGACTTTATTCCGGAAAGCCATAGTCGGTTAGCTAGCCTGTTTGTTGGTAATGAAAATTTTACTACTTATCCGAACACACTTGCTTTTGTTTTATTAACATGGCTACCTGCCCAGTTTTATGGTTTTCATTATCTTGCAAAAAACAGAGTTGGTAAAATTCTTTGGGCATTTGGGTGTGTGGTAAATGTAGCCGCATTTGTTTTGACATTTTCTCGCAGTGCCTACTTGGCCGCAATAGTTTCATTATTGGTCTGTGCGGTATATTTGGGCTGGGAGTTTGTTAAAGCACCTTCCTCTTTAGAAACAAAGTTATCAATAAAACGTACTTTATTAGGAGCTGTTTTAATTGCGCTCGGACTTCTGTTGGCAACTGGTATGAACCTACTTCACCAAAAGCTACAGCCAGCCAACCTCGCCGCTCAAATCCCTTTAACGGAAACGGTTGCCAGTCGATTTCAGGAAAGTTCGGTAAGTAGCCAGCAGTCAGGCAATGAGAGAGTTCAGTTTTGGTTAGGTAGTCTTAGTCTTATTAAGGAAAATCCATTAGTTGGAGTTGGTAGCGGAGGCTTTGCATATCAATATCCTCGGTATCAGCAAGAGTTATTGGCAACTGCACCACATCCACATAATCTGTTTTTGAAAGTTGCCACCGAAAACGGCTTACCACTTGCAATATTGTTAGCTGTCTTTTTGGGATACTGTTTTGGTTGTGGATTCTTTGTGGTGGTTAAAAAATCAGTTACAGAATCATCCCCTCTTAAATGGTTAACCACCAGCTTAGCCGGTTTAGGCGTAATGCTTTTGTTAGATTACAATTTGGATGCAGTTATTGCCTTCACGGGGTTTTTACTTATTCTAATCCTATTAGTTTCTCACTTAGCTTCTTGTAACGAGAAAAAGGACACTAAAACGCTCAGCGCATGGGTTAGTTATTCGATTTTTACTTTTTTGATAGTGTTTTTGTTGATTAGTTGTTTGAATTTTTACAATCACTACCTTTATAAATCTTCAGCAAATACGCCTAAAATTTTTAAGTATGCACCATTTTACGATCTACAAGTTTTAGATTTAACTAGTAAATTTAGCGAGCAGTCTAGGCTAAATGTGCAGTTGGCAGGTGTAAATAAATTTCCAAATTGGCCAGAATTGCAGGCATTATTAGCAAACAACGCTTACAATCAAAAAAAGTATGATTTGGCAGCAATTTATTACGAAAAAGCCCTTAATGGTAATTCTCTAAATAATTTGCAGTGGCACTATCAATACTTAAAATCTTTAATCAATTCGGGGCAAACTGACAAATTTCTTGATTTAGAAAGTTATTACAAAAATTTACTTACTGCTTATGGTGAAAAATTAGCGCTTAATGCTCATCACACAGTTGCAACCAAAAATCCAAATTTTGCCATCAACATTGCAAAGGTTTATAAATTTGAAAAACTCACCGCCGATCTAAAAGAAGTTTACAAACTAGAGCAAAATAAGTTTACTGAATTACAAAAATCTTTCTAATACGCTTATACTTGAAATAACTATGAAAAAAATACTAATTGCCACCACAAACCCAGGAAAATTTAATGAAATAAATGAATTAATGGCGCATTTAGATATTCAGCTGCTCTCGCTCAATGATTTCCCGGATTTAGTCTCGCCAGAAGAAACAGGGCAAACATACCAGGAAAATGCCCTAATAAAGGCCAAAGGGTATTATGAGCAATTAAGAGAGCCGCTACCTGTTATTGGAGAGGACTCTGGTATTATAGTAGAACGTCTTGCTGAAGAGCTCGGTGTCCACACCCGTCGCTGGGGAGCTGGGCCAAATGCGTCAGACCAAGAGTGGATAGATTTTTTTCTCAATAGGATGGCGGAATTCGTTAATCAAGAAGATCGTAGGGCGCATTTCGTCAGTCATGTTATTCTGTATGCCCCACACCTATATCCTGAGCATATCTCGCTAGAAGGGCGCAGTAGCGGGTATATTACACCAACGCTAGAAGCTCCTTTGGTAGCAGGTGTGCCATTAAGCTCTTGTTTTAAGCCGGACGGCCATGGCGCAGTTTATACGGCTTTACCTGTTGATGTAAAAAATCAAATATCTCATCGAGGAAAAGCAATGCAAAAATTATTAATTGAATTAGAAAAACTTATATGAATTTAATTAGCCCCAATTTGAACTCTCTCCACAAAGTACGAAACAGTTTGCAGAGCTTGCCACATCAGCTCTATTGGAATATTTCTGCTGAAATTGGCAAGTTTTTCCTTGATTTCGTCATTCAGACGAACATAAAAAATATTCTTGAATTTGGCACATCAAATGGCTATTCAGGACTTTGGTTTGCCGAAGGTATAGCAACCACACAGGGTCATTTATGGACAGTTGAGTCGCACGATGGACGTTATACGCAGGCCGTGGATAATTTCCTGGAAGCGGGCGTAACCAATTTTGTTACCCAAATAAAAGGGCATGCTCCAGAAATTCTTGATAACTTCCCAGAGGTCACAAACTTAGACTTAATATTTTTGGATGCAACGAAATCAGAATACCCCTCTTACCTACAACGAATCCTACCGCTTTTATCACAAAAAGGCGTAGTTGTAGCTGATAACATAGCAAGTCATTGGGATAGGCACACCAAATTTATTGAAGACGCTAGCTCGTTGAATAAGTACATAGCTCATTATTGGCCAGATCTCGGCAGCGGAATGATTTTTATCGTTCCAGAGCAAAACTACGAAACAACTATTAATTTAATTGATAGTCTCACACAGAAAAAGGGACAGCGATTAGATAAAAATAAAGATGCTTAAAAATCAAACTCAACACAAAATTCGTTTAGCATTCATCGCCGATGCATTAGATAATCAAACGGCCGGGGTTCACCATTACACCAAAGAAGTTGCCAAGCAGCTAATAGCATTGTCAAAAGATCCCGCGAACAATTTAGAGATATATTTTATTCATTTAAAAGCAAACCCACTCCTTGGCGACCTAAAAAGGGACAAAGATATTGTAGTCCCCGATCGGCAAAAAATACCTGGGTATAGAACATGGCGTTATTTTTTTAAGATTCCACAAGTCTGCAAAAAACTAAAAATTGATGTTGTCTGGCAACCTGCTCAGTTTGGACCTTTTAATTTGCCTAAGAGTATAAAAAGAGTCACAACGATTCATGACCTTACTGCCATCAATTTAAGTCGCTTTCATAAGTTTAGGGATTCAATTTGGCAAAAGTTATTCCTTAAATTCCAGTTAACTAGGACGGATTTAATTGTTACACCTTCTCAGGCTACAACGGACGAATTAATAGGCTTTGTCCCTAGTTTAAGCTCTGAAAAAGTTTTGACTAATCATTTGGCTAGTCGTTTTTCAGCATTTGAAAAAGAGTTTCCAAGTAGTACAACCGAATCTACAAAAGGTTTGCCTATCCAGCCATACATTTTAGTTGTCGGTACAAAAGAGCCACGGAAAAATCATAAAACCGTTGTTAAGGCTTACAAGATTTTAAAAGAAATAGATCAAAAATACGCAAATTGGGAATTGGTTTTTGTTGGGCCAAATGGGTGGCTTTATGATAATGACATCAATTTATCAGGCGTAATCAATAAAGGCTATGTACCCGATTTTGAACTAATTAAACTGTATCAAAATGCACAAGTGTTAGTGTACCCTTCTTTTTATGAGGGGTTTGGCCTTCCTGTAATTGAAGCAATGAGCCTTGGTTGTCCAGTTATAACTACAAAAAAAGGAGCACTAGCGGAAGTTGGACAAAATGCAGTATTTTACATCGAAAACCCATTAGATCCAACGCTAATTGTTAAAGCAATACAACAGTTAGATAGCCAGCCGTCACTAAAGCAAAAATTTATTGAAGCCGGAAAAGAACTATCAGCAAAAAGTAGCTGGCTCAAGCATGTTGAACAAGTGTTAGCCAAGATTTTCACCTAGATAATCTAAGAATGAGTCATTTGTTTTATGAGGTAGGCAGCAAAAAATAAGGGGTTTGTCATATTCGTGTTCATCCTCAATCATTGCCATTACACGATCTACTAGTTCGGGTTTTGTTTTGAAAACGCAGTAAACTTCAGAAGCCGACTCAATCTTGCCTTCCCACCAAAAAAGTGAGCTACCACCATTAATCATATTAACGCAGCACACAAGCTTGGACTCTAGTAGTTTAAAAGAAAGCCGTTCGGCAACAATACGGCCGGGAACAGCAGTATAAATCACGGCCAACTTTGATTTCTCATTAGACATATTTAGTTTTTTCTAAATTCATCACGCAATCCTCAGTGTATCGCAATTTTATTTTTTTACCAGAGTATGATAATTTTACTCTAACAACCAATAAAATTTTTCTATGCCCTTCGTTGATAATCTCCAACAGGTTCCTCTTGATCCCATTTTTGAGTTGCAGGCTGCTTATTTGGCAGATTCTAGGCCGGAAAAAGTTAACCTAGGCATTGGGCTATATGCTGATCGGCAAGGTCATACATTTGTTTTTCCAGTTGTGCAAGCGGCATTCAGAATCGTAAATGTTGATGATTTTGAGTATAAGCCAATAGGTGGCAATCGTAATTTTCTTAACGAATTAACAAAGTTTGTACTGGGAGCGGAGATTAACCTTGATGAGATAGCCCAACAAGCAACTTGTGGAGGAACGCAGGCTTGCCGTATATTTGGAGATTTAATTGCTCAAGACGAACAGAAGAGACAAATGTACATTGGTGTGCCAACGTGGGGTAATCACTTTGCAGTATTAAAAAGTCTAGAGCTGCAAAGTTTTCCGCATCTGGATTCTAACGGGTTAGTAAATCTGAACTCTTACCTCGATGTTGTTAATACAGCACCAGAAGGTTCGGTATTGCTGCTGCACGGTGGCTTAACACATAATCCAACAGGCCATAATTTATCGATAGAAGATTTAAAAAACGTGTTACCAATTTTAGAACAACGCAAAATGGGTCTGTTTATTGATGCTGCCTACACCGGTTTGGGGGAGGGGCTGAAGCAGGATTTAGATTGGTTAAGGTACGCGTGGGAAACCGTTACAGATGTGGCGATTGGGTTTTCACTATCCAAAAATGCATCTTTGTATGAACATCGAGCAGGCGTATTGCTTTTGAAAACCAAGCGAAAAACTGCATTAGAATCTCAATTACAAAAACTTGCACGTGAGTCTGTTTCAATGGCTCCAGGCATCCCTCAGGAGATGATTTTAAATATACTAGAAAGCGAAACATGGACACAGCAGTGGGTCATGGAATTAGAGGCAGCTCGCCAAGATTTATTAGAACGAAAAACAACATTGTTAACGGCTTTGCCGCCACAATTTCATAATCTAAAAGACGCACATGGTATGTTTGCGTTGTTGCCATTATCTAAAGAGCAGATCGATCGTTTACAAACCGAGTTTGCAATCTACATACCTCCGAACGGTCGTATTAACTTTGGTGGCTTGAAAATGAGTGACATCCCTAAAATTGCACAAGCTATAAGAGCTGTTACATCCGAATAAAAATCTTATTTTCGAAAAAATCCAATAATAGCATTAGCTAAACTAAGCAAAACCGCAAAAATCAATGCCGAGCTAAAACCATCAACTGTAAAGCCGTCCATTAAGTTGTCGGCCAGCATAATCATTAATGCATTAATAACCAAGCTAAATAAGCCTAAAGTAAGTAGATTTATCGGCAGAGTGAATAGCTTGATAATTGGGGCAACAAAAATATTTAAAAATGCCAATACAACAGTAAAAATCAAAATTGAACTTAGGCCATCAAACGAAACAGCTGGATAGTACTGTGCAATAAAATAGATTGCAGCGATCTCAAGAATAAATTTTATTATCATAATATTTTAGCTAAATTAATAAATTATCTTCCGACAACCCCTTAGCCAAGACTTTTTCTTATCTCTGCTGACTTTAAAACATCCTCGCTAAAATCTTCGTTAAGGTGCATCTTGTAAATTGCATTCGAGGCAAAGTTTCGGTGAACAAAGTGATGGGCTTTTTGTGGTCCAATTTTGATATCCAAAATTTGCTCAATCAATTCAACATCTTTTTTTACAATTTCCCAGGCAGAATTTTGTTTACAAAGCAGATCAAGATTTTCTGCACTAAAATAATGTCCAGCATGAACAAAATCCGCTCTTAAAAATGGACAAAGTTTTTCAACCAAATCCCAAATACCCATATCTTGCGCAAGTTTTAAGGCTCTACCGGATCCTATTAGTTCAGGTGGAACACCCACCGAATAAAGTGCGCCAGTAAATTTAATCGCTCTTGGTAAGGTAACTTTGCCCATACCTCTTGAGTAACCAAATAGTCCAATATGTTGAACACGTTCTCTGTGGCTAGGTAGTTCAGCCGCAACTTGATTAATAGTGTCAGCAACCGCTTCAACAGTTTGTCTATAATCCTCAGCCGCACGAGTATTAAACTCATTAATTAGCGCCTTTTCTTGGTCAGAAAGTCTTACAAAATTTAATCTATTTTTGGGCAACTGATCATTAAGTTTCTCGATAGCTTGTTTAACTTCAGAAAGCGGATAATCATACCTAAACGCACTTTGAATTGTGACAGTTGATACACCTTTAAATTCTTCGATGATTGGATCAATATTTTCAGGGTTCATTCCACCTCTAAACGGCAAACTACCACCGCCAACCCACGGATAAATTTCAATGTTTCTTTCTTCGCCAAATTCGTGGTAAAGGCACACAGCTAGTTTTATCGCTAATTTTGCTGGCAAGAATCCTGCATTCATGGCTGTATCACTACGCGCTGTGAAAATTCGCAGATATTCAGGCTTCATTTTGTACTCTTTTTGGAGGAAATCTATATATCCACCTAAAATCTCTTTCGATTGAGCCATAACACTAAACTCTTCCAATAGTGGAATAACATCGATCTGTTTAAGATCAGATTCCATTTCGAAAATGGCCTCGGTAGCATGAGCAATTTTTGAAAAAGTTTTTTGAATGTAAATCAACTGGTCGCTACTAGCCGTCATCGGCAAGATAGTTTCAAATAAAGGAGGCGTATGAAGTTTAAACGTTTTAGCAGCAATTTCTGCAGAAATCATATTCATAAAAGCGCGTGGCAACTTATGACTAGATTCAATCCAGATATTCGGAATTCTAAATGTTAGGAAAACATCTTTCCCTATTTGGTTTTTGCTAAAATAGTCATAATACTGAGTAAATAGACGATCGATAACAGATTCATCTACAAATTTACCTTCCCAATCCCACATGTATTCTTCAACGCCTAGCTCGGAAAAACATTTGTAGCATTCTTCAATCTCTTCTTGTGCCGATACAAATCTTTGGCCGGTAAAATAGGCAGGACAAGCATTGTCTGGATGTTGGGTCGCCATTGTGGCGGGAATTTTTCGC
Source organism: uncultured Candidatus Peribacteria bacterium (assembly GCA_964386265.1). Taxonomy (GTDB): domain Bacteria; phylum Patescibacteriota; class Gracilibacteria; order UBA1369; family UM-FILTER-41-14; genus CAYLRB01. The sequence goes on from CAYLRB010000026.1 coordinate 17,812, forward strand.
ATATATTTGGCTATTTAGTGGGCTCAAAAATAACAGCGGTAAGATAAAATCTCAACAGAAATTACATAAATTTCAAATTTCCTTTAGCAGCAGCAATAGATTCGTAGCCTTTCTCTGTCAGTAGGTTCTTTAATTCCGCATCTATTTTAGCAAACAGATCAACACCTTTTTCAAAAGCGGCAGTTCCAACTTGAACCAGATCTGCGCCAGCTAGCAAAAAGTCAAAAGCATCTCGGCCAGTTGAGACCCCCCCGCAGCCAATAATCGCAACCTCGCCCGAAAAAAATTCGTAAAAGCGTCTAACATTTCCAAGTGCAATTGGTTTAACGCATGAACCTGCAAGGCCACCAAAGCCGCAAGTTGCTTTCATTACAGTGGAATCGGTATTTGGATCAATATAAAGCGAATTACCCAGGGTATTGATACTTGTAACAAAGTCTAATTTTGCCGCTTTGATCAACTTTGCAACCTCCATTTGAAAAGCTGCATCTGGATATGGCGGTAGTTTTACCCCTACCTTTTTTGTTCGCAACTCTTTAACAGCCTCAAGTATATCGTTAATTTGTTGAAGATCGTAGCCAGCCATTGTACCTCCGTGAGCGTTTGGGCAAGATAGATTTAGTTCAATAAAATCTACATCTGTTTC
>CAYLRB010000027.1:0-2428 GCA_964386265.1 uncultured Candidatus Peribacteria bacterium
CCTCCGTTTCCCCATTACTTTTTTTGACAACAACTTTTACCCTCGAGGGCAAATTACCTGCCCTGTCACCCCATTGCCCTGCCGCATGAAAAACTTACGTACAAACTTGTCACGAAAATCTGCGGCTAAATTAAATAATGTTGCATTTGGCTTTTTGAGGTGTATAATAATTCCTGTATTTAATTTTTGATTATGATGGTTGATTTTGAAAACTATGCAAATCAAGTGTTGGCAAAATTTGGCTACAAAAAAACACCAAATAGAAGTTTGATTTTGAGAGCCTTGGCTGAAACCCAAAAGCCATTGTCGGCGTATGATATTCAAAATGTTTTTGAAGGAGAAGCTAAATTAAATGTTGTAACAGTGTATCGTACATTAGAGCTTCTAGAATCTTTAGGCTTAATTCATAAAGTTGTGGCTACCGATGGTTATTATCCTTGTGCATTTAAGGATGCTGATTTGAGTGACACTGATCATGGTTTCTTGGTTTGTCGAAGTTGTGAGCATGTAGAAGAGTTTATTGATGAACACCACTGCAAAGGTAGTGAAAAAACTTTAGCACAGGCTAAAGGTTTTTCTTGTGAAAAACATATACAGGAAGTTGTTGGTCTTTGTGCAAGTTGCCAACGTTAATTTTATTATAAATTTGTTAATTAATTTAAATTGTATGAAAAAATTATTTGGTTTAAGTTTTATTTTATTAGTGTTGTTAGGTTTAACGGCTTGTGTTAAAGATGAAAGTTCGGTTGTTGAATCTGATGCTAAATTAAATATTGTTGCAACAATCCCCCCGTTGACTTCAATTACTAAAGCAATTGCTGGTGAAAAAGCTAATGTAGAAAACTTAATTCCACCAAATGCTAGTGAGCATAGTTGGGAGTTAAAGCCAAGTGATGCAAAAAATTTGGAAGAGGCAGAATTGTTAGTTATGAATGGTTTGGAACTAGAGGTTTTTTTGGAGGAGGATTTGGAAGAAAATTTATATCCTAATTTAAATGTTGTAGTTGTAAACAAAGGTATAGTTGCAAAAAATTATGAAGACTTTGGTTTGCAACATGAAGATGAAGACGAGCATGAAGACGAACATGAAGACGAGCATGAAGATGAGCATGAAGATGAGCATGAAGATGAGCATGAAGATGAGCATGAGCATGGCCATGACGGCTTAGATCCGCATGTATGGTTGACCGTCCAAAATGCTGAGCAAATTGCTAACAATATCTATGATGGACTTGTTGAAGTTGATCAAGAAAATGCTAATTATTATGCTGACAGACTGCAGTTATTTAAGAACCGTTTAGGTAAAATTAAAGAAAAGCAGCTTGAAACTGTAGCAAATTTAGAGTTTTCAAATTTTATTGTTTTCCACGATGCGTATAATTATTTTTTTACTGAATTTGATTTATTAAGTTATCGTAAAGCGGCTTTGGAGTTAGTGCCTGGTCAAGAGCCAAGCTCAGCTTATTTGCAGGAACTTACAGAGATTATTGAGAATGAAAGTGTGACTACAATTTTTATTGAACCTCAATTGGATCCTAAAATAGCTTTATTATTGGAAGATAAATTTGATGTTAAGTTGGTTAAGTTAGATCCAGTTGGTACTGATTTAACTGAAAGTGGTTACTTTATTTTTCAACAAAATTTAATTAACTCATTAGTTGATGCGTTTGGAAATTAGAACAGAGCGTCCGCAGATAAGTTTGCAATCAGTTAGTTATAAGGTTGCAGGTAAAACAATTTTGCATGATATAAATGTGCAAATTTTTGCTGGCGAAATTATCTCAATTATTGGAGCTAATGGATCTGGTAAAACAACATTTTTGCAGATGTTGATTGGTTTAATTAAGCCAACAAGCGGAATGATTGATGTGCAAACTAAACAGATTGGATATGTGCCACAACGCTTAGAGTTCGATCGATCTTTTCCGATTACTGTGAAAGAATTTTTAAAACTTTATAGTAACTTAAAAGTTGAGACTGATTTTAGTAAAGAAATTTTTCGTGAGCTGAAGATTGATGAGCTAAATGATAAACTAGTTGGTGAATTATCAGGTGGTGAATTACAAAGAGTTATGATAGCTAATGCAGTTGCTAAAAAGCCAGACTTATTGCTTTTTGATGAAGCTACTAGTGCTGTTGATTTGCCCGGTGTTAATAATTTTTATGCAATTTTAAAGAAAATTTATAAGATTTATAATCCTACTGTTGTTTTGGTTTCGCATGATTTACATATGGTTTTTGCTAATACTGATCGCGTGTTTTGTTTAGATGGTTGTTTGTGTTGCCATGGGGCACCAGAATTTGTGGCTAAAGATCCAGAGTTTGCTCGTATTTTTGGTGAAGATATTATTCCTTATTTGCATCAGCATGATAAACACCATCATTGAAGCTTTAACTTTTGATTTCTTTCAGAAATCTTTGTTTGTTG
>CAYLRB010000027.1:2528-5834 GCA_964386265.1 uncultured Candidatus Peribacteria bacterium
AACACCATCATTGAAGCTTTAACTTTTGATTTCTTTCAGAAATCTTTGTTTGTTGGAATTGTTTTGGCGGTTTGTTACGCTATTTGGGGTAATTTGGTTGTGTTACGTAAGGAGGCTTTGGTAGGTCATAGTTTTTCACATATTGCATTTTTGGGTGTGGCAATTGCTTATTTGCTTAACTTTAATTTGGAGCTGGGGGCTATCGTTTTGACGATGTTTTTTGCAGCAGTTTATCTACTTTTTCTTAAGAAAAATAAGACAAGTTCTGATTCTATGTTGGTGATTTTAGCACAAGTTGCCATCGCAGCTGCGGTAATTTTGTTGAGCTTGAACGTTGGTTATAAGCCAGATTTGATGCAGTTTTTGTTTGGTTCTATCTTGGCAATCTCAAATCAGGATTTGTTAATAACTTTACTTACGTTGCTGTTGACGCTGATTCTTTATTTTTGGAAAGGAAAATTTTTACTTCAAGCGACAGTAAATTCTGTTTTAGCAAAAGCAAATAATGTGAATGTATTTGTTTATGAGTTGGTTTATCTTTTAGTTTTAGCGTTGGTCGTAGGTCTAGGGATTAAGATGATTGGTGTTGTTTTGCTTGAGGCTTTGTTAGTTTTACCTGCAAATATTGCAAAAAATATTGTGAGATCTTTTTCCGGTTTAGTGGTTATTTCAATTGTAATTGCAATAGTTGCGATGGTAATTGGCTTGTTTGCTTCTTATGCTTTAAACATCCCAAGTGGTGCTACAGTGGTTTTGATATTGGCAGTTGTGATGCTGCTAACGACTGTGTTTAAGAAGAGAGCACGCTAAAAATTTGCACTAGCTAAGTAGTTTTCTGACCATTTGATCAACTAAGGCCGGATTAGCTTTACCACGACTTTTTTGCATAACTTTGCCGATGATGGCAGCAATTGCTCGGTCTTTACCGTTACGGAAATCTTCAACAGCTTGCGGAGATTCAGCAATAGCTTCTTTTGCAAGTGCTTCAATTTCGCCGCTATCGCTTACTTGTTCGATCCCCTGCTCTTTAATGATTGTTTCAGCGTCTTTGCTGGTACTGTACATTAGCGGGAAAACTTCGCTTTTTGCTTGATTGTTAGAAATTTTGCCATCAACAACAAATTTTAATAGAGTGCCAAGTTGTGCTGCCGTAATTGGACTTTGGTCAAATGCCAAATTGTCGTCAGTTAAGTATTTGCTGAGTATTGTATTGATGAAAGAGACAGTTAGTTTTGTATCATTGCAAATGCTTAGTGCTTTTTCAAAATATTCTGAGCGTTTTGGTTCTTCGGTTAAGATGCGAGCATCTTCTTCAGATAAATTCAATTGTGATACATACCTTTCAAATCGGGCACGTGGTAGCTCAGGAATTGTTTGTTTAATTGCTTGTATTTCATCTTCTTTTACGATAATTGGTGGGATATCTGGTTCAGGGAAATAACGATAGTCGTGCGCTTCTTCTTTTAGACGTTGGCTGATTGTTTTTAGATTTGTTGCATCCCATCCACGTGTTTCTTGTACAATTTTTTCACCACTATTTAACACTTCAGTTTGTCTTTTTATTTCGTATTCTAAAGCTTTTTCTAGTGCTACGTATGAGTTTAGATTTTTAACTTCAACTTTTGTTCCTAGTTTAGGATCACCGATTGGTTTCAGGGAAACGTTGATGTCAAAACGCATGTGGCCTTTTTCCATGTCTGCAAAACTGGTTTCTATGTAACGCACTACTTTCTGAACTTCGCGCGCATACTGACTTGCCTCTTCAATGCTAAACATATCTGGCTCACTTACGATTTCAAGTAGCGGAGTTCCAGCACGATTGTAATCACAGAGTGTCCCGTGGCTTGTGTGAGTTAGTTTTCCGGCATCGTTTTCAACATGGATGCGGTGGATGCGAATTATTTTTGCTGTTCCGTCTTGTAAGTGAATTGTTATTTCGCCTTTTTTACAGATTGGTTGATCATTTTGTGAGATTTGGAAGCCGGTTGGTAGATCTGGATAGAAGTACTGTTTACGGTCAAATTTTGAAAACTCGGCAATTTCGCAGTTCATTGCTAAGCCGGTTTTGATAGCTTTTTCGATAGCTTGAGCGTTTGTAATTGGTAACTGACCTGGATAGCCCATACAGATCGGGCAAACATTGGTATTAGGCTCTTTATTGAAGGAATCATTATCGCAGCGACAGAACAGTTTAGTGTTGGTATTAACTTGAACATGAATTTCCAAGCCGATGACTGGTTCGTATTGCATGTGTAAAAATTTAGTTGTTACTCTAAAGTTAGCGAATTAACTGTTTTGGGGCAATCTTTTTTTGTGCGCAATGGATCGCAAAGTTCGCGCCTTCGCGTGAATTTAGATAAAACTTAAACTAAAGAAGTAGCCAATCCAAAGCGGTGCGTATTGAAAGATAATAAAGTTGAGATAGAAACTAAGTGTGATTGGTAAGTTTAGTTTATTGATACTGTTTTTTACGGGATCTTCTTCTTGGTTGATCATTTTTTCTAGAGCATTTGGTAGTGAGATGGGGAAAAGAATCAAAAAGTAGAGTGCTGAAAACGCAAAAAATAGGATGATGAAACTACCCCAGTGGAATGTGAACTCCCCTTCCGCAAAAAGTAAACCACGAACAAAAACTGTAAAGTAAAGTAATTGAAAAATTAGTGTTCCGATGTCGCTGAAAATTTCTACAGCTTTTGGTAATTTTTTAACATTGCGACCGATACCGAATTCAAATAGCAAAATTAGTGAGATGGCAGCTAAGGGAAGATAGGTATAGTAAAGTGAGTTGTCTCCCAGTGTTGCTAAAGCGATGCCAGCTGGTATTAATGGTATGGCGATTCCTCCTACGACGATGCGACTAAAAGGATAAATTTTTGAATTTTTTATGCCTGCTTCATACAAATATGGATCAAGCGAGCGCATTTTTAATATGTAACTTATAGCACCAACTACAAAAATACCGATTAGTACAGGTGTAATGTATGGGGTGTCGGCATTTAGCTGATTGTTATTTATAATAACCGGATAGAGCGCTAAGGCGTAAACTGCAATAACAAAGTGACGAATAATCCTGAAGTCGATGCGCATTTTTTGTGGATTAATTTTTGTTCGGTTTTTATGATAGCAGTTTGAAAAGTTTTTTGTATACAAAAAAAGCCTTTTTAAGGCTTAGGTTTTATCTGGGTTGGCTTTGTACCTTCCGCCCCCGAGATGGCTCTGCATAAGCCTAGGGCTTAAGAGAGCTTGTATTGTTTGAATTATTGTTTTTCTAGTGGAGTTGTGTCTGGAGTTGCTAGAGTGTTTTGT
>CAYLRB010000027.1:5934-17836 GCA_964386265.1 uncultured Candidatus Peribacteria bacterium
GTCGCTTTTTGACATATTAAATTGACGACAATGCAATATTGTTTCGTTTGTATGTTTTCTTGTCTAAAGCTTATTTTATCTCTTACCTGCGGTAGTCAAAATCGGCAATTTTTTCGAAAGCCAGTTGGTAATTTGTAAAAATTTTACCTAACTCATTTTGTGATAGATGTAGTTCTTCGTCGTTAATTAAACGATTACGCATTTTGCGAGCCTCAAGTAGTTGAGAATAGTTATCGAACTCGTTTTTTGCGGACTCAATTTTTTCTACAGTGTTTTTGCCTCTATATCCAAGCTGATCTAGGGTGAAATCTAGAAGCTCATCGGCTTTGATAATAGCTGCTTTTAAATCTTTTTCGCTCAGTTTTTCAATCTCATGCCATTTGACACGTAAATATTGCTTAGTAGTTATTTTTAAATCGGGAGCATAGCCTTGCTTAATTTTGCCGCAAATATTTTTAAGACAATTTAACACCCTAGCTGCTACTTTTTCAACACTCTCCATCATTGGTCGGGATTAACTGTAATACCGTGATCAATAATATGCTTTTCAAGCATGCCAGTAAGTAAATCTTTGATTGCGCCACTTTGCCGTGTTTGGTGATTGGTCATAAATTGATCTTGGACTTGTGTGAGAATTTGCGTTTTCTTTTTAGTTTGATACATATTTTCAATTGGAATGTTTGTGCCGCTATTTTTAGTTATATTTAGCGTTCCTCTATCTATAATTGTGTTTAAAAAGCCTGTAATTTGATATGAAAAGCTTTCAATTTGATTGTACTCTATTCTTTGTGCACTGCGGTCAAAAAAACCGTTCCAGCTAATTACAACAATGTTTAAATTGGTTATTACGATACTGTTGAAGTACCAAGAAATTGATTGATAAAAACAACGCCAAAGACCTATCAAAATAATTGGTAGTGCAATAAAGTTTAATTTAGGTACAACTTCAATTACTGTGAAAGGTAATATAAAGAAAACCACAATATTGATTGTGAGTTGCTTTAAAATACGGAAAAAATGTTCTTGAAAAATTAAGTGAATCGATTCGCCATCTTCCAAATAGCTTTGAAAGAGACGTTGTGTAATTGGGCTTATTTCTTCTTGTAAACGAGACATTTTAGTATTTTGTTTTTGTTGTTAGTAAGATGACATTATTGCTGTTATTTGTAAAGCTGTTGCCTATTTTTGGTGTGTTTAAATGCAAAAACTTAAAGGTTGTTGTTTGTAACTCGGGCTTGCAATTTTTGCTCTAAAGAGAGATAGTTAGCATAGACTTGTACTATAATTATCTTACTTGTTATGTTTGATTCAAGAGTCGAAACTGAATTCGATGAACTGGGAAAATCTGAGGCCGATATCCCCTCTCCTGCTGGGAAAAGACGTGCTGGTAACTCCTTGTTTTGGGATTTGTTTTTGAATTTTATTTTTATTTTTGGCTTAGTAATTGTAATTCGCTCGTTTGTAATTTCACCTTTTCATGTTTACGGCGCTTCGATGTGTGACACAATCAATTTTATTGATGGTGAATGTCGCAATGGTTATGGCGAGTATAACATTGTTAATAAACTTGGATATTTGCAAATTGGCAGCTTACAACTAGGCAAGCCTGATCGCGGAGATATAATTGTTTTTCACCCGCCAGAGATGATTAAGTCGCCTGGTACGCATCGGGAGTTTTTTATTAAGCGTATTATTGGATTACCGGGAGATACTGTTGTAATTCGTAATGGTCTTGTTTACTTGCGTGATACTAACGGCGATGATGAACAGCTTAAAGAACCATATTTAAATGAAGAAAACCTAGGCAATACCTTGGTAAAAGGTAGTAGAGATGAGTTTGTTTATGAGGTTCCTGAGAATATGTATTTTGTTTTGGGAGATAATCGAGTGAGAAGCACCGATTCTAGAGCTTGTTTTGGGGCATTGAGTGGGTCTCAGTGTACACCAGAGGCTACGGAATCTTTCTTGGATCGTGATGAGATTTCTGGCCGAGCTTGGTTAACTTTGTGGCCACCAGAAAAGATTAGATTTGTTAAATAATTGATTTCCAAATGTAAAAAAGATGCACGCTTTGCGTGCATCTTTTTTATTGTAAAGTTTGCTCCGCCTGTTACATGCGCATTCTTTTTATAAAACTTAGTTCGACTAAAGTTACCAAGCCTATAAGTAATAACAGCGTCCACCAACGGAAGGTGTTGGTAATTAGGAGGCCGCTTGCAATGACTAATGTTACGCTCAAAAAGAAACCTTGGCGCAGTGATGTATTGAAGTGGTTGTGAAATATCTCGTGGTTATAGTAGTGCCAACGAATTAGATAGCCGATTAAACCCAGTAAGCCAGTTCCTAGGGTAAGGCTACTTAAGGTCATCAGAAGTAAGCTTATTGCGGAAAAGCTACGGCAGACTGTGTCTGGGTCGTAACTGGCACATGGGGTTAGCTGTGTTACTACAATGAGGGAACTGATTATGCCCATTAAGAGCATAATCAGGAATGGAATAATACTTGGTAAGATCGAAATCATTTAAGTTTTGCTAGTTGTTGCTACAATTGTATTCGCCGTATCATTACGGCTAGATCTTGCTTGAGAATTGGTTCTTCGCCACCAAATCTTCCGTCTGCAAAGCCTTTAATTATACCTTCTTTTGCTAGTTGTTCGATTGCATCTTGAGCCCAAGGTGTTAATTCGTCAATAAAATCTATTTGTACTGTTCCAGTAAACTCATAACCTCTAACTTTTAATTCACGGAAAATCATCATAGCAATTTCGTTACGTGTGACAGGTGTATCTAGGCCTAAGGCGTTAGGGTCTCTTCCCTGTGTTATCCCTCTTGCTGTTGCGAAGTTAGCGTAAGGTTTACACCAACTTGGTGTATCTGTGTAGTTGTCGGTTGTAATGGACTCGTCTATTTCCCATTTAAATACACGTGCCATTATTGTTAATGCCTCACATTTGTCGGCAGCTATTTTAGGATCTTTAAGTATTATTTTTTCTTCTAAAATTCTGTTTACTTCTTCGTCATAAGTTAGAGATTCGCTACCTGTACCATAATTTTCAACACTATCTTTTTCTTTTGCTTTTAGGTCAGAATTTACTTTTACTTTGCTTATTCTTAGTGAGTTGCCGCCACCACCACGGTTATTGTTTTGATTTTCTTCCTCTACAAGATTTTGCCAAAGGTGGAATGGATAGCCATCATTGATGTCTGCGTCAATACTCCAGATATCATCGAAATCCCAACTATCGTCACCAAGATCGGTGGTGAAAGTTGAAATATCTTGCATTTCTGCAGTAGTTTTACCTGTACCAAATTCGCTATCATACTCGTTACCAATTGTGTCTGAATCCCAGAAATTGCCACTGAATGTTACGATGTTTTCTTCGTCTTCTTCATCTTCTATGTAGTAAGCTAGTGGGTCAAAATTGTCATTGTGGGGGTCTAATTGGCCAGTAAAGTAAGAGTTGGTAATTGTAAAACTTTGGTCGGCATGACCTAGTAGGCCACCAATGTCTGAGTCTGACTCTATGGTGCCACGTGCATAAGAGTCACTGATTACAAATTCTTCATTTAGATCAGTATTTAGGTCATGATTTCCCACGAGGCCACCTACGCGGTCTGTACCGGTTACGTTTCCTAAGCTAAATGATTTTGTAATTGAACCAAAACTATCATTTTCACCGACTAAACCGCCCACATCTTGGCTACCAGCTATGTCTCCACTGGCATAGCTTTCTACTATTATTGAGCCTTCATTTCTACCAACAAGACCTCCAACGTTGTTTATGTCTGCTATAATTTCAACACCGGCATCAATGGAAGTTGTAGAATAGCTGTTGTAAATTTCAGAGTAAAGATTGGCACCAACTAGACCACCATTGGCGTTTCCTGATGTTTCAAACTCACCAGTTGTATGGCTATCGGTAATTGTGCTTAGGTATGTTTCTCCAACTAGTCCACCGTTGTTTGCATCACTTGAGTCGATATCAGCAGTGATACTTACATTGTTTATTTCGGTTTCGCTAGCTTGTCCAATAAGTCCTCCAACCCAACCATTACCAACTACTGATCCTGCAATTGTTAAATCATAAATTTCTGCTTGGTGTGTTCGGCTGAATAGACCAGTATATTCAGTTGCTTCAACTTCAATATCTACTGTTATGGTTTTTTCATTACCATCGAATGTACCTGTGAATGTGCTGTATGGACTTGCTATGATTATGTCATTTCCAGATTCTGTACAGTCAAGGTTTTCATTTAGAGTGTAATCACCGTCTAAATTGTAGTTTATGGCCTCTAAATCATCACAGCTAGTTATTAGTTCGCTAGCTTCTTCATCTGTTTCAATAGTTTCAAAACTGAAAACTTCTGACATCCTATAGCTGTTCTCATCTTCATCTTCTTCTTCGTCTTCGATATCTTCATTATTTGCGATTACAAACCAGTAATAGGTTGTGTCATTGCTTAATATTGTCTCATCAATAACTTCTGATAAATCGAGAGAAGTCTCTTCAACATCTAGGTCGCTGTAAATAATTTTTGAATTTATAGAGTCTACACCCCCACCATAGCCTTCAATTGGAAATTGATAGCCTGTGTCAAAATTTGTAGAGCTAGATAAGAAGAATTGATAACTGTTTGCTTCCTCAGAATCTTCCCAGCTAAATGTTGGTTGTAAGCTTACATCGACCTCTTCATCTTCGGGACCTTCTAATTGAAACGCTTCAGGTGTTCGATCGTCGGCCAGATAAATATCTTCAAAGTCGGCAGCATCATCTATTGTATAGTTTGTTTCATCTTCTTCCTCTGGTGTGAATTTTATGCCAGTTTCAGATTCTAATACAGCAGTATTATGGCTATATATTTCATATAGGTCATCATCGTCATCTGTAGGTCCAGTTAAACCAATTGTGGCTGAACGCCCTTTACCTAACTCACCATTGATAAGTCTGTGGTATTGATAATTAACGCTGTTGTCTGCTTCATCAAGAATAATCTGAAAAGTACCCAGTGGTAGATTAACATCTTCGTCATCTGAACTAATATGATGAGGTATTGTCCATTGAATAACCATTCTGTGTTCACCGATGTCTCCAGATCTTTGGTAAAGAACTGTCTTGGAATCCATGACTAGATCGTCCCAGAAAGCATAAAGTGTATTTTGCTCAGGATCCTCACTGCCACTACTGTCTAGTGGTGCTTCATCATTAAAATATTCATCAAAACAATCCGCTTCTTCGTCTTCTTCCTCGTCATTAAAGCTAACTGTACCATTTGTGCTGATATCTATAGTGCTAAATTCTTGACCAAAATATGTAAAGTCGAAACCTAGTTCTATATCTTCTACGCAGTTGTCGTCACCAGCGAGTTCTGCATTTACAACCTCCGTATCAAGTTCAAACTGCCAGATTAAGTATGGGTAGTTGTTGTTTATTTCTGCATTTATGCCCCAGATGTCATTAAAATTCCAGCTGTCTTCACCTAAATCAGTTGTAAAGGTTTCTATGTCGGTCATTTCGGCTGTAGTTTTATCTGTGCCGCCATCGCTTATTTCTGTTCCGCTTGTTTCAGTGTCCCAGAATGAATTTAGGATAGTTGCATTAAAATCACCTTCTCTAATGCCAATTAAGCCTCCCGTAACTGCTCCACTAACTACACCAGTTGAGTAAGAATTTGATACTAAATCTGAGTTAGAGAATGAGCTTGTGCCACCAATTAAGCCTCCTGCATTGCCATCATTGTCACCTATTTCTAGACTTGTTGCTGTAACATTACCTGTTGCATAGCTGTTAATAACTTGGACATTTGCATCGCTACTGCTGGCTAAATTACCTACAAGTCCACCAGCGTAATTATATGCAATAACGTTACCAGTTGCATAAGATGTTGAAACTGTGCCTTCATTTACTCTACCTGCTAAACCCCCGCCAAAACCAATGTTGAAATCCGAACCTGTAACATTGCCTGTGGCATACGATTCTGTTATGTCGCTAGATTCGCTGTTGCCTATTAGTCCACCTAAATCTGTTTGGCCAGAGATATCCCCTGTTGCGTATGAATTTGCAACATCTACATTATTTGCATAGCCAACAAGTCCACCAAGATCATTTGTAGATCCTGTAATTTCGTCTCCAATATCCCCTGTTGCGTAAGAGTCAGTAATTTCACCGAATGTCATTTTCCCTACAAGTCCACCAAGATAACTGTTACCCAAAACTGTACTATCGCTGTAACTTTCTGAGATAATTGTGTTATAGGCGATACCAATTAAACCACCATGATCACTTATTTCTGTCTCGAAGAAGTCTTCATGGCTGGTAATATTAACATTGCTGCTTACATTTGTAATTGTGGAGTCTAGTGTAAGACCTGCAACGCCACCTGTGAAGTTGCCAGCAACTATTGTGCCGGTAACATTAAGGTCATGAATATTTGCGCTACTTGTTTGACCGAATAGACCCGCGTAACTATTTAAAGTGTTTGTATTAATGGCGATTTCTATTGTGTAATTATTACCATCAAATGTTCCAGAAAATGGCATATATTCATCTCCTACGGTGATGTCATTACCAAATTCCGTGCAGTATTAAGGAGAAGTGTAGGTCATCGATTCCTAGCTGATTTTTTATGTCAATGAACTGATTACAGTCTGCAACTTGATAAGGATCTTCTTCTGTACCACTTCCGATTCCTATATAGGCACTTGGGTCTTCTGTTTGGAATTCAAAAACGCTTGATGATGCCAAGGAATAAGTTTCTTCAATCTCATTAACTGCAATTACATACCAATAATATGTTGTACCACCTTTAAGAATTGGGTCGTCAAGTACTTCGGCAAGATCAATACTTGGCTCTTCTAAATTGATATTGCTATAAATTACATTTGAAATTACACCGTCATATATGGTGTAAACTGATCCATCATCTCCAACTCGAAAACCGTTATTAAAATCTTCGGAAGTTGATAAATAAAATCTGTAACTATCAGCATTTTCAGCTTCAGTCCATGTGAATTCGGGGCTTAGGCTAATATCATCATTTTCGTCTGCTGGTGTTAACAAGGTTGGTGCGCTGGGAACAGTTTCGTCTGCTAATAGAATGTCTGTGAAATCGACGGCGTCATCTATTGTATATTCGGAAAGTCCATCAGGTGTAAATAAGATGGCTAAATTCGAATTTAATACTGGCGATAAATGGCTGTATTGGCTGTACTCTTCATCTTCTTCGTCACCGGTTAAGCCTATAGTTGCTGAGCCACCTAAGCCTAGATCACCGTTTTTTAAATCAATGTACTGGAATTTAATTTCACCTGTTTCTTCATATAAATAAACTTGAATAGTTCCAATTGGTATTTCATGTTCTTCTTCATCTTCATCCTCCTCGCTAATGTGGTGGTTTATTAATGTCCACTGGGCAATGAATATTTGTTCACCTGGACCACCAATTGTGCGATAATATGAGTTTTCAAAGTTTGCTTCTAGATCGTCCCAAAATGGAAGAATTGCAAAGTCGGGTGGATCTGATTCTCCACTGTAGTCCAAAGGAGCATCATCATTGTCATATTCCTCTTCACAATCATCGAAATCTAGAATGCCATTGGTTGTAAAGTATATTGAATCAAAACTTTCACCGAAATATTCAAAATTAAATCCAAGATCAAAAGGCCCTGCGCATTCGTCGTCGCCATCTAACAATGTATTTTCATCAGTTTCTTCTGGTAAATCTTTTAATAGGGGGAAGTCTGACATAGCCAGTAAATCCCATATGTTATCAGCATCCCAAGTTGTTACAGGTTGATTTTCTTTCCAATAAGTACTTGCTTCAAGTTCAGTATCGACACCAGTACATTCTGCTATGAAATCGCCAACGCCTGTACAAATTGCTAAAGTACTTCTAAATGTGTCAAAAAAGACATTGTCAAAGATTGCAACTCCGTTTGTTTCACCAACTACAGCACCACTATTAATATTGCCATTAACTTCGGAAGCAGCCAATATATTAGTTATTGTGACATTACCTATGCTAGTTTGTCCTACTATTCCTCCTGCTTTGTTCTCTGCTGTAACAACCCCTGTTGCATAGCTGTCTTCAATTGTAACGCTTGAAGCAAAGCCTGCAATACCTCCAAAGTTTTGAACGAAACCTAAGGAGTCATTTACGACCATGCTGGCGTACGAATTCGATATTGTTATTACGCTTGAATGACCAACTAAGCCACCCACATTGCCATAACCTGATATTTGTCCACTTGCCGAAGATTGATAGATTGCAGCACCGTCGTCATGGTCAACAGCCGCGCCACCTGCAAGACCTCCAGCTTGCGCTCCTTCGGCAACAATATTTCCTTCAAAAGAACTACCATAGATTCTACTTTGAAAAATTTGGCCAGCTATGCCACCTACGCTATTTGCTGCGGTGACATTGTTTGCGGCATAAACATTTTGAATTAAAGTGTCATCAGCCTTGCCTACCAAAGAACCGACATAATCTTCACCGATAATTTCGTTTGTATCACCGTCGCCTTGTTCGTAACCAGCGACTATATTTAAATCTTTGATAGTGGCGCCATTTGTGTAACCAAATAAACCTAGATAGTTGGTTTGATTAATTTCAATTGGAATGTTGATTGCAAACTGTATTGTGTTACCATCTCCATCAAATACACCGCTAAATCCTGCAAATTCATCATCTATTTCGGCATCTTCCATTTGACGCGAAAGTGGTAAATTTATACTTGTACAAGTTAAGTCATTGGCAAGTATATAGTTGGCCTCCAAATCAAGATCGACATCTTCTAAATCTTCACAAGTCTCAATTACATATGGAAAGTCGGCACTACCAGTTCCACCACCAAAAGCGCCAGCTCCTAGATGTATTAGTAGTACAGCTAAAAGTAATAGGGTAACCCAAATTAACGAATACCGAAATTTGAATTTATACATAGATTTTTTTATATTTTTTACTTGATTGATATTAAATTTTTATTGTTTTGTTTGCAATGATTTAAAAATGTTTTCCAAATGTATTTTGCGATTTTTGCCTGACATACTTTTTTTTTGTAGTATGATAGTTTTGAATTAAAATTTTATTATGTCGGTTAAAAAAATTAAAATTGTATTTGCGGGGTCAGCCGATTTTGGTTTGTTAACTTTGCAAAATATTTTAAACAATGATCGATTTGAAGTTACTGCAGTTTTATCGCAGCCTGCTAAGCCTGTTGGTAGAAAACAAGAATTGATGCTGCCGCCTATAGGTCGTTTTGCGGAATTGAATAATTTAAAATTGTTTACACCAAACAATACTAAAGAGCTGGAACTGTTATTGAATAGTTTAGAGCGGCCAGATTTTTTGGTTGTTATTGCCTATGGCTTAATTGTGCCGCAAACTGTTTTAGATTGGCCGCAAATTGCACCAATTAACGTGCATGGGTCTTTGTTGCCTAAGTACCGAGGCGCCTCCCCTATTCAATCTGCTTTGTTAGCAAATGAAGAGATTGTTGGTAACAGTTATATGAAAATGAGTTTAGAAATGGATGCTGGTCCCATTTATAGTGTTAGCAGTTTACCGTTGGTTGGGACTGAGACAGCGGATCAAGTTTTTGCTGCTCTTGCTAAGCAATCAGCAGAAGATTTACCAGATATGTTAGTGAAAATTGCTAATGATGATATTCAGCCAGTTGCTCAAAATGGTGCACCAACTTTTTGTAAAAAAATCCGTAAAGATGATGCTAGAGTGGATTGGCTCAAAGATTCCCGATTGGATGTTATTTCAAAGTATAGGGCATATTATCCATGGCCGGGTTTATTCTTTGACCATATGGGACAAAGAGTTATTGTTAGCGAATTATGCATAGAAAAAACGAAAGTTGATTTTGTTTTAAAGCCGGGTGAAATGTTGATTCACCTTGATAAATTATTTGTGGGTACAACTAATGAACCGGTTGAAATTTTAAAATTTAAACCCGCTGGCCGTTCGGAGATGCGTGCTGCGGATTGGTTAAGAGGTCTTGAGAATAAAAATAGATTAGGAGCATAAACAAGCTGCCAATTGGAAGAGTGATAAAGAAATGATCAGTGAATGCCCAAAGTCCACTTAAGCTTAGTAAAGCTAATAGGTTTTTATTGTTTACTAACTTAAACACGAATTTTTTAACGTGTTGTAAAATTTCTAAATAATAAATCGGTATAATAAGTATTATTGCTGGTAACGATTTAATTACTTGCAAATAACTGTTGTGAATTGGTTGTTGTTGCCAAGGTAAAGCTTTATTAGTACTAAAATTAATAATTTGGTTTAGGCGTTCATGATTACTGATCGTAGTTTCGGGAGCTAATGATCTTAAAATTAAAATTGCTAAAACTGAGCTAGCTATAATGAAAATTTGAATTAATTTTTGATTCTCTAATTGGAAAAAACTCTTTTTTAGTTGTAAAAAATTTATAATTGTAACTGAGATTAGCAAATAAATACTAGCTCTAGAGCCAGCTGCTAACAAACCTAATCCAAGCAATACAATAATAAATGTTTTTGCTTTGTTTTTAGAAAATATTAATTGCAGTAAAATAGTGAAACTAAGGAAAAAAGCTAAAACATTTGGATGGCTAAACGTACCGTATCCTCTTAGCCAGACTATATCTCCTATGTGTAACGTTGCTAATCCTTTTAAATTACTTAAGTTTGGTTCATTCAAAAGAGATAAACCAAGATCATTTATTAACAATGTTTGAGCGATTGCTAGAGCTGATTGAAAACAAGCTACTGCTGTCAGTCCAACTAGTAGAATGTTTAAAAAATTTTTTCGAATATTTTTTTTAAAGCTGTGCCAGATTGTAATGCCGCATATTAAACAAACAAAATTTAAGCTGATTGTTAGTGCTTGTTGTTTACCAATAAAACCTGCTAACAAAAAAGCAGCAATCCAAGCTATTGAGGCTATATAAATTTTGTGTTTTTTTGTTAACTTTTTTTTGCTAACAAAATTTTTGTAACAAATCCAAAGATAAGACAAAAAAATAATAAACTGATATGGATGAGTAATTAAAGAGTCCCAAGTTGTCCATTTGCCTGTTAGGTAGCTTAACTCGGTTTTAAAAAATAGATTTGCAATAAATGGCCAAGAAATGAATATTAATGCAAAAATAAAATGTGTTGGCATGAAATATCTGGCTTTATTATAAATCGGCTGATTTAGGACGTACTCCCTCTGGAGAAATTAAATCGTTAATAGCTAACTCAGCGTTTTTTATTAAAGATACAATGCTGTTTTTTGTTTGTTTATTTGATGAATCTAAGCTGTTAATTTCTGTTATTAGATTTGTAAAAATAGTTCTATACATTATGGGGTCTGCTTGTGATAAGGATTGCGCAATTCCTAGCTGTTCAACAAAAGCTCTGTAAATTCCATTTTCTCTTTGGCTAGAAATTAGATCGCGACGAGATGTAGGTTTAAATCCACCTTCAGTATAGTAACTTACTAGGTTTTCTTGTTTTGCTAAAAATCTTAGAAATAACCAAGCTTCTTGTGGATGCTTGGAAGTTCTAGTAACTGTTTCTGCAAAGTAATTTGCATAAGCAACTTGTTCATTTTCTTCAGTGCTAAGTTGTGGAAATGGCGCTATACGAATATCTGTTGCTTCAATAGTGTTCGTATTATTGCGCTCTGCTATTTTGATTTGGTTAACTAGATCTTTGTATAGGTGTGAATAACCAAACATCATGCTTATTTCGCCATTGATAAACTTGGCAACATCTGTGTCAGTTTCAGGATCTAAGAAATCTGCATTCCAAGTGTAATAAGTATTATCTTTACTTGCAAAGCCCGTAATAAATTCAATTAACTGGCGAAAATCTTGACTACTTGCAAATTCTGCTTTTGTCATTTTGTTGTTATAAAAATCAAGCTTTTG
>CAYLRB010000028.1:0-6071 GCA_964386265.1 uncultured Candidatus Peribacteria bacterium
AAAAAATTTACCTTTCCGCAACACCCCCCGTGCTACAGTCGAGATCCTGTGTGATCTTGCTGTATGTTTACTCAATCTCAAGCACTTTATTTGCACCATTGCCTTGCGTGCATGACTTTGTCCCAATTGCGCCGGTTGGCGTACCACCAGAATTGTGTCTGGCTTTGGCAGAAGGGCGGTCCCGCAGATTATATGGCTTTGGGTGTGGACAAGGAGTTGTCGGAGGTTGTTTGTAGGCAGAAAGTGGACATTGATCCCGAATTTCAGTTACAAAAGTTAGCAACTGAGAAAATTGAAGTTATCTCTGTTTTTGACTCGGATTTTCCGCCTCTGTTAAAAGAGATTAAGCAGCCCCCTACCCTGTTGTATTACCAAGGGCAACGCAAACTGTTTGGTTCTGGCCTCGTTTTGGCGATTGTGGGCACTAGAAAGGCAAGCGGTTATGGGCGATCTGCAGTTGAAAGTTTGATGTGTCAGATGTCAGAGTGGGGTTTGCTGGTTGTTACTGGTGGTGCTTTTGGGATTGATAGCGTTGTGACCGAGACCGCATTGGCTTTAGGCTTGCCCTGTGCTGTTGTTTTGGGTAGCGGGCTGCAATACAAGACCCCTGCTAGTAATTACAGTTTGTTTAATAAGTTGCAGGCTAATGGCCTGATTTTAAGCGAGTATCTACCTTGGCAGCAGGCGCACAGGTTTAATTTCCCGCAACGGAATAGGATTATTAGTGGTATGGCACAAGGCACAATTGTAGTTGAAGCTCCTAAAAAGTCCGGCGCTTTGATTACTGCCGAGTTTGCTTTGGAACAGAATCGGAATGTGGGCGTTGTGCCGGGCCCGATTAACAATCCTCATTGGCTTGGAAGTAATGAGTTCATCAAAAGTGGAGCTGCATTAATTACCGATGTAAGCGATATTAAAGAGCTGCTTGGTTTACCACCCTAGCTGCCTTTGAACCTCCTCAATTGTTGTTAGACCAGAGAGAGCTTTTTTAACTCCGTCGTAAGCCATCACGTGCATTTGCTTGCTAAGTAAGTATTCACGAATTTGGGATTCTGATTCGTTTTCACTTATTAGTTTGGCGAGGGTATCGTCTATGTTGAAGCCTTCTGCTATGACTATGCGCCCTTTGTAACCTGTGCCATAGCACTGATCACACCCAACTGCCTTGTATAATTGGATGCTTGTTGGCTGATCGCCATACGGTTTTAGTACTTGCTCAATGTATTGCAACTCTGCTGGCTCGGGGCTGTGCACTGCTTTACAGTTTGAACAAAGCTTACGGACTAGACGTTGCGCAACTACTGCGCGTAATGCAGGTGCCGCGATAAAAGGTTTTACGCCCATGTTTAATAATCTCGGGATTGTTTGGCTAGCACTGTTTGTATGCAAAGTACAAAGTACTACGTGGCCGGTTAAGGCTGCTTGTGCCGCTGTTTCAGCTGTTGCTTGGTCTCGTATTTCCCCTACCATAATTACATCGGGATCTTGACGCAAGATTGACTGTAATCCTTTGGCAAATGTGTAGCCCTCTCGATTACTGATTGGACTTTGGACAATGCCGGAGATTTTGTATTCTACTGGATCTTCCAAGGTTATAATTTTACGGTCGGGCGTGTTTAACTCTTGCAATAAGGTGTAGAGAGTTGTGGATTTACCTGATCCTGTTGGACCAGTTACTACGATCATTCCTTGGGTCAGGTGCGTTGCATCTTTAAGAATGTTTAAAGCTTGATCTGTGTAACCTAAGTCGGAAAGACTAAGTAGTTTTATGTCTGACTCTAGTAGCCTTAGTACTAAACTTTCTCCGTAGCTTGTTGGGATCGTGGAAACACGGACGTCAACCGTTTTGTAGAGATTAAGTGTGTAGCGACCATCTTGGGGAACTGTTTTTAGGTTAATTTTTAAGCCGGATTTGTGCTTGATTTGTGTTGAGAAAAATTCGTAGATATTTGGTTCTAAACGGGTAACTTCTTGCAATACACCATCCATTCTAAATCTAACTAGCACGTCTGCAGCTTCTGGCTGAAAATGGATATCTGATGCTCCAACTTTTAGAGCAGTTTTCTCGATTTGTTCTAAGCCTTCCATTGACTCCCCTAGTTCACGCAATTTCGATCCCAACTCTTTGAGGTCATGTAGATATTGCTCTCTAGTTAGGTCTTGCGTGCTGCTTGTTGTTTGAGTTTGTTGCAACTCTGGTTTTGGTCCGGTGGTATACAAAAAGGGCTGCGTTGCGATCAAAATACCTTCTGGCGTTGCCATGTATAGCTCAAGTTTAAGGTTCTGTTGCGTTAAAACAGTTTGTAGCTCTTGGACTTGAGGAGATTTGGGGTCAACAACGGCGACTTCAACTGCGTTGCCTATTTGCCTAAACGGTAAAAAATAAGCATTGCGAGCTGTATCAACGCTAACATAGGTGAATAGATCAGGGTTTATTGGCTGTTTTGCTATCTCAATGTAGGGGTATCCCATTTTTTGAGCATTTTCAGCTGTTGCCCGCTCTTTAAAATCCTGATTTATACTGGTAATTGCGTTGACCAAGCCTTGTTCCATAATTTGCCTAAATATATCTGTATATTATAGCACAGATTTTGTGTGTGCGAAATCCTTATTTAGAGCAGATTTCAAGGTTAACAAAAGGCGCGCTTTCGCGCGCCTTTTGTGTTTTCTGTTTATAATTTTGACAACAATTTTTACCCTCGAGGGTAAAAATTATCGTGTCAGTTAAGCTTTTTTAATAGCTTCGTGGACAATTTCAGCACCTTCTTTGTCTAACCCTTCGATTGTTGCTAAATCTGCAACAGAAAGACCTTTAAGCTGTTCAACTAAAGTTAAGTTGGCATCAGATAAGGCTTGCATGTATTGATCTGGAATTTCTAAACCGAAGATTTCAAGTTGTGCGGCTTCTTCTTTTTTAGCTTTTTGCTTCTCTTTAGTCATTTCTTGCGCTTTTGAGCTGCGAGCTTTCAACAATTGTTCTTCTGTTAGGGCTGAAGCATCTTCAATATCTACGATTAAGCCAGTTAGTTTTGAAGCCAAACGGACATTTTGCCCTTTGCGACCGATTGCTAACGGTCTTTGCTCTTCTTCAACATAAACTTTTGCCTGACCTGCTGTTTCATCCAATTCAACATAAACAATTTCAGCTGGAGCTAATGCGGCTCGTAACAGTTTTTCTACGTTAGTTTCGTGAGGCATTACATCGATGCGTTCACCGTTTAATTCTTCCATAACCGCTTGGATACGAACACCTTTTTGCCCGACACAAGCACCTACTGGATCGATTTTTTCGTCAGTAGAAGAAACTGTAATTTTTGTTCTTACACCTGGTTCGCGAGCTATTCTTTCAAGTTTAACAACGCCTGTTTGCACTTCTGGAATTTCTAATTCAAAAAGTTTACGAACTAGCTCTGAATGTGTTCTAGAGATAAGAAGTTGTGGACCTTTTGGTGTTTTTAGTACTTTGTCTAAATAAAGCTTAACACGTTGACCAGCATAGTAGCGTTCGCCTGGAATTTGGTATTCACGTGGTAAAACAACGGTAATTTTCCCTAAATCGATGTAAACTTTACTGTCTTGTACGCGGTGGACTTGCGCATTGATAAGCTCATTTTCGCGATCTTTAAAGTTTTCGTACATAATATCTCTTTCCGCCTCTTGTAAACGTTGGATGATCACTTGCTTAGCTGATTGAGCAGCAATTCGACCAAATCCTGGAGGCGTAACATCGATTTTAACTTTATCCCCTACTTTTGGATCTTTTTTATACTTAGCTGCTTCTTTTACAGTAATCTCCAAGTGATATTCGGTAATTTTATCTACAACAGTCTTAACCTGATAAATTGTAAATTTGTCGATTGAATCAGCCAAATCAACTTCGATCTCTTCTTCGTGTTCTTTGTCACCATAATCTTTACGATAAGCTGCTTTTAAAGCGGCTTCTACTGTTTCCATCACAGCTTCACGCGGGAGGTTTTTTTCGGCGCAAAGTTGATTGATTGCGGCCAGGAAATGACTTTGCATAGCGTTTTGGTTAATAAATAAAGCAACCAAGCTATTACACTTGATTTAGGCTAATACTCAACTTGTAACTAGATTGTAACATGAGGATTTAAACTTGACAAGTTAATCAGCTTTTGGTGAGTTTTTTCCTTACCTCGGAAGTCAGGTATAGGCTACCCGCCACCAACACAATCTGTTCTTTACCTGTGCTATTTTGCAATTCAGTAATTTTCCGATCCAGCGCTGTTTTAAAGTCTAAACCCGATTTTGTTGCTTCATAAAAGCCATCAACTATTTGTGAACTTTTAACAAAAGGCAAAAGTGGCTTGATCAAGTCTTGCGGACTACGGCCTTTGCTGACACCAAAAAGTAAATGAAAGTCTGTCTCAAGGTAAAAACGTGATAAATATGCGGCTAAAGCTTTAACTCCTCCTTCGTTATGTGCACCGTCTAATAAAACTGTAACTCCATTTTTAGACAAAAATTCTAACCTGAGAGCTAAGAACGCCTTTGCAGCACCTTGTACAATCGACTTTGAGCTAATTTCCTCAAACCTATTACTAAGTACAGTTGCTGATTTAATTGCTAAAGTGACATTTGCCAACTGATGCTCCCCTGCCATATTTAGCTCTAACTTTTCAGAATCCAACATGGGATCAAGAAATTCAAATTTTGTTTTTGCAGCTGATATTTGCGGATTTTTTATTAACAATTGGTGATCTGCAACCACTAAATTTGCGCTAACGTCTGAAACATATGCCTGAATACGATTTAGCAAATCTGGCTTTACCTCACTTGCAACTAGGGTTTTATCTGCTTTTACCAAAGCCAATTTTTCCAATAAAATTGCTTCCAATGTATCTCCAAGTAGCTCCTGATGATCTAGACTAACGTTTGTAAGTAGTACTACATCTGCATCTACACAGTTAGTTGGATCCAAACGACCACCTACACCTACCTCAACTACAGCAATATCCACTGCTTTCTCTGCAAAATACAACGCCGCCGCTAACCAAAATTTTGCGAAATAACCGAGATCTGCCCCACCTACTTCCAACTCAATTTTTTGAAAATAGTCCGCAAGCCTGTCTTCTAAAATTGGCTGATTATTAATCTTAATGCGTTCAGTCTCATGGAAAACATGTGGTGAACTAAAATAGCCAACCTTTAAACCGGACTCTATAAGAATTTGTTGCAAAATTGTTCCTGTAGAGCCCTTTCCATTCGTACCAGTAATGTGAACAGCAAAAAACCCTAACTGTGGATTTCCAAACTTCTCCAACGTTTTTTTTACCAAAGGCAACTGATCTGACATGGCGTTAATTGAAGACAAATTACAGCTACATAAAACCGTAAAACTCTAACAAATGCAAATAGAGGCGAAGCGCAAGCGGAGCCTCAGATTTGCAGGGAGCACAACATTCAACAATAACTTGATTTCAGCCAGACCTAAATTGACAAAGCAAAGCTTTGTCTGGACGAGCAGGTAAAACTGTGCTTCACCCATATTTTTTCTAAATAATTTTCGTACATTTGACGAACGCAGTGAGGAGCATGTAAAGAAAATTATTTAGAAAAAATTTACCTTTCCGCAACACCCCATCCTATACACTTACCACATAATTTGATGAACATGATTTATGTGGAAGAAAATCCTGCTTCTAACTAGCGCTTTGTTTGTTTGTGGCCTAGCAAGCTACATGATTGAAAGAAGCAAAACTCCAGCTGACTGTTTTGTTTTGTCAGCTTTGGATGTTGGCCAAGGGGCTAGCTTTTTAATTAGAAACTCTGCTGGCGAGGAGATAATTGTTGATGCTGGACCTGATAACGGGCAAGCGCCCGTTGGTATTGGTAGAATTTTGCCGTGGTGGGATCGAAAAATTGACGTTGCGATCTTAACTCATCCACATGCTGATCATGTTGGTGGTTTTATTAAGGTTTTCAAAAACTATAGAATTACAAAATTTTATGATCCCGGGGTTACTTATGAATCTGCCTATATGGATGAACTTTTGCCAATTATTAGCGCCAAAAACACTAAACGGTTTTATCCGGACTTTGCTGACTCC
>CAYLRB010000028.1:6171-14661 GCA_964386265.1 uncultured Candidatus Peribacteria bacterium
GAAACTAGTAGTTCCCTGGAGCTACTAAGTCTAATCCAACCGGAGCACGTAATCATCCAATCGGGTTTGGGAAATAAATTTAACCATCCTTCGCAGCGGACGATAAACAACATATCTGTCGTAGGCGCAAAAGTTTGGCGCACAGATCTTCAGGGACAAATAACGGCGACTTGGTGCCCTAATAATAGGTCGTTAGTATGGAAACCAATTCCCCATTAACGGAAGTAAAAATGCTTGATATTAAGGATGCAATAGCCTATAAATTAGCTTCAAGATGATTTAATTTAACGTTGTGCAACACTTTGTAATCAAAGGTGGCAAACCGCTTAAAGGCAGCGTCAAGGTTGCGGGTTCAAAAAACGCAGCGCTTCCGATTATGGCAGCTTGTTTATTGACTGATGAAAAATCGATCCTAACTAATGTTCCAGATATTAGTGATGTACATAGCTTTTGCGAAATCGTAAACAGCTTAGGCGTAAAAACAGCGTTCAAAGATAACACTCTTACAATTGATCCGTCAGGCTTACACTTAAATGATATGCCGGCTGACAAAATTTGCAAAATGCGTGCCTCAATTCTACTTGCCGGCCCTTTATTAGCTCGCTTTGGAGAAATTGATATGCCTTACCCGGGCGGCTGTGTACTTGGGAAGAGATCAGTTTCCAGCCATGTTATCTCTTTGCAAAGACTAGGCGCTGAACCTGTAAATACAGAAACTAAATTTCACCTCAAAATTGCTGGATCACACAAAAATCTGGTTATCATGCCCGAACTAAGTGTAACTGCTACCGAAAACGTGATTATGGCAGCCAGCTTGATTCCACAAACAACTCAAGTGCGTATTGCCGCCTGCGAACCTCATGTACAAGACCTTTGCAACTTTTTGGTTAAAATGGGAGCTGAAATCGAGGGTATTGGTACCCATACGCTAGTTATCAAAGGCAAATCTAAGCTTAACGGCGCATCACATTCAATTACACCAGACTACCTACAAGCAGGAACATATTTATTGGCAGGTGTAATGACCAAAGGTGAAGTAACTGTTGAGGATTTTGTAACTGAGCACCTAGACATATTTTTTGAAAAACTGGAAGAGTTAGGCGTAAGTTATTCTCGAACTGAAACTAGCGCCACAGTTTATCCAGCTGAAACACTTAAACCGCTCGAAACGCTTAAAACTGGCGTACACCCAAACTTCCCAACTGATTTACAAGCACCATTTGCCGTTATTTTGACGCGCTGTGACGGTATTAGCAAAGTTTACGAAACTTTGTTTGAGGGCCGCTTTCAATACTTGTTCGAACTAGAAAAAATGGGAGCAAGGGTTGAACTGTTAAACCCACACCAAGCAATCATCATGGGCAATAAAAACCTTAAAGGAGCTACTGTTTCTAGTTGCGATATTAGAGCAGGTGCTTCAATGGTAATAGCTGCTTTAGGTGCTGAAGGCGAATCGATTCTAACGGATATTCAGTATATTGATCGTGGTTATGAGAATTTAGAAGAAAACCTAACAAAATTAGGAGCCGACATTCAAAGAGTTAAGTAATTTAGGCAAAAAAAAAGAGGGGTGCTTGTAGCCCCCTCCCCTTTTTTTATAGATTCAAAATTTACGATTTACGTCTTTTTACAAATGAACGAGCTCCAAAGAGTGAACCAAATGCAAGTGCAGCTAATCCTGGACCAGTTTCTGGCAATGTAAGAGAAGTAATTACACCCTGACTTTCGTTACCTGAAGCATCTACTGCCGTAACTTTAAATGAATAGGTAGTTTGTGCTTCAAGTCCGTTGATGATCTCTTTTAAAGCGGCTTGTGCATCTTGACTTGCGGCTACGTCACCGTGTCTGGCAAATTCGCCATCACCTTTTTTTACGTAGATAACGTAACGAACTAAGTCCCCAGCTGTGTTTAAACTTTTATTCCAAGTTAATGCTACAGCAAGAGTTTGTAGATTATCGATTACAGCTTTTAGAGATGTTGCATCTTCTGGCGCTGTTTTGTCTTCGGCATTACCACCGAAAGCACTGAATTCAGCTGTACTAGCTTCATCGTCGATTGCATCGCCTGTTGTGTCATTTAATCTGGTTACAACAACAGTATATGATTTACCGGCTTGTGCAGAAGTTGTAAGAACCACTTTACCATCGTCTTTTGGATCGAGGGCAACTTTCGTAATATCTAAGAAAACTTCTGGATTGTCGTTGTCAATAATTGTAAATGCTGATTTTGGTTCAGTTGCAGGCAATACAACTGATTCTGAAAAAGTTAGAGTTACTTCTGTTTTAGATGTAGATTCAGCTTTTTCAAGCATAGGAGCTCCTGCTTTAGGTACGCTTTTTGATTCACTTTCACCTGTAGCAGAAGATCCACTACCTGTAGTTTTAGCCTTAGGTGTAGCGCTAGCCTCGTTACTGAAGTTAACCGACTCATCTGTGTTGCTACTACCAACAGCTGTTACTGAGAAAAAGTATGTTGTACCGTTTTTTAAGTTGTCTACTGTGTATTTTGGCTTGTTGTCGGGCGTAGTTAAGGTTTCCATGTTGTATGATTCATTTGGTCCAACCGAAGATGTACCTAAATAAATACGATACTTTTGTGCACCACTTACGGCTGTCCAACTAAGCTCAACTTCAGCATCACCTGCAGTTGCTTTTAGATTTTGGACATCACTTACGGCAGCTAGTGCAGCAAATGGCAAAACCAAGAATGATGTTAATGCGGCAACCAGAACGCCGATTACCAGCTTGCGAAATGACTTTTTTGTATTTGTCATAAATTGCTTTTTAAAGAATTTTTTAATAAATCTTTACATTATAGCAGAAATTTAAGAATTATTCCACAAAAATACCCTAGCCAGAAGACTGATTTGTGGGGAACGACAAAGAAGCAATAATGTTTATGCTACCTTGTTACCTCGATCTAACCTAGCTTTTTGATACGCACTTTTTCAATAACCTGCTTGTGTTCACTAATCTTGATCACTTTACATTCTAGAATGCCTTCAACTGTTAAAATTTCTCCTTCGGACGGATACTGCTTAAGAACGTCTAAAATGATCCATGAGATGTGATCGTTGTTGTCGTAGTCCGCAAGTTCAATTTCTAATTCATCTTCAATTTCTTTAAGCGTAACTGCTCCGCTCACTAAAATAGTTTGTTTATCTAGGCGCTGGATAAACTCTCGTTCGGCTTGATCGTCATCTTCATCATGGATCTCTCCTACTAGCTCTTCCAAAATATCTTCCATAGTTACTAACCCTTCTAAACCACCGTGCTCATCGTAAACAAAAGCCATGTGAATTCTACGGTGCTGCATTTCTTTGAATAGACTATCGATTTTTCTTGTTTCTGGACAACGAATAACGTGTGGCAGTTCAAGATCTCTTAGTTTTAATTGATGCTTACTTTCATCTTGAGATAAGCGTAATAGTTCTTTTAAAGAGATAAACCCTGTAATTTCATCAATTCTACCGTGATAGATTGGAATTCGAGAGTGATTGAAACCAATTGCGGCTTTAATGGCTTCGCTTACAGTTTTACCATCTGACAATGCTTTTAGATTAATTCTTGGTGTCATAATTGCTGACACTTCTGTTTCTCCGAAATCCAAAACGTTTTCGATCAAATCTCGTTCATGTCTTTCTAACTCTCCTTCTTCAGCACCAATGTAAACCATCGCCTTTAACTCGTCCTCTGTTACTGACTTAATTGTTTTGTCTCCAAATAGCCTTAAAATACCACTTACAAGTTTTTCTAGAATCCAAACTATTGGAAAAAGGGCAATTTCTACAACTAATAGTGGATAAACCACCATTTTGGAAATAAATTCCGGATAGCGATTAGCTACTGCTTTTGGAATAATTTCAACAAAGATTAAAATAAACAGCGTCATTACAGCTGTTACAATCGTGATGGCGTTACCACCAGTGAACATCTGCTGAGCTATAATTGTAGCATAAGCTGTTGCGCCCGTATTGATTACGTTATTACCTAACAGAATTGTTGTTAACATCTTCTGTGGGTTTTCTTTTAAACGCTGAATAAAACGTACAACCTTGCTTTTCTGCGGTTGCATCGCTTTTATTTTAGCAGGCGTCAAACCGATTAATGCTGTTTCAGAAGCGGAAAAACCACCTGAAATCAGAAGCATTAACACTAATATAATTATACTCGACGGGTCGGGGTCAGCTGACATGTACTAAGGTTTTGAATTTAATCACATTTGTAATTATATCTGTTTCATTTCAAATTGTCAAAATTGATTAATAATTGTAGATTGTCGACGTTACAATTCCCTACCTACATCATATGTTCAGCATTAAAAATCTACACGCTCGCGAAGTTCTTGATTCTCGTGGTAACCCAACTGTTGAGTGCGAATTAACTTTATCCGATGGCTCTTTCGGCCGTGCTATTGTTCCAAGTGGCGCTTCAACTGGCCAACATGAAGCTTTAGAACTACGTGATGCCGACAACCGCTATCTTGGAAAAGGAGTTAAAAAAGCTGTAATGAATGTAAATGGCCCAATTGCTGTGGCTGTTAAAGATGAGCAGTTTGGTAACCAAGCTGAATTTGATAATTTCTTACTTGAACTTGATGGCACGGAGAACAAATCTAAACTAGGCGCGAACGCGATTCTTGCTGCTTCTATGGCTTTTGCTAGAGCTTTTGCAACAAGCCAAAATCTACCTTTGTATGCGAGTTTTAATGAAAAACCGGAGTTGATGCCAATTCCAATGATGAACATCATTAATGGAGGCGAACATGCAGACAACAACTTGAGCTTTCAAGAGTTTATGATTATGCCGGTTGGGGCTAACTCTTTTAGCGAAGGTTTACGGATGGGTGCTGAAATTTTTCATACACTTAAGAAATTGCTACATAGCCAAAATTTAAATACTGCGGTTGGTGACGAGGGTGGTTTTGCACCTAATTTGGCAAATACAGAAGCAGCTTTGGACTTAATTGCTGAGGCTACAGCTAAAGCTGGTTACACATTTGGCGAAGATATTAAAGTGGCTCTTGATGTAGCGTCTACTGAGTTTTATTCGGATGGTGTTTACACATTAAATAAAGACGGCGAGGATGTGAGCTTAACTGGCGACGAGATGATCGATTATTACGCTGAACTTATTGACCGCTATCCAATTATATCAATTGAAGATCCGCTAGCAGAGGACGACTGGGCTCATTGGATTAAGTTAACTGAAAGATTAGGTTCTAAAGTTAATTTAGTTGGCGATGATTTATTGGTTACAAATCCTGCCCGCTTGCAGCAAGCTATTGAACAGAAAGCTTGTAACGCGATTTTGATTAAATTGAACCAAATTGGAACAGTTACTGAAACTTTGACAGCGATCAAGATGGCTAAAGAAAACGGCTTCCAGGCCATCATTTCTCACCGCAGCGGTGAAAGCGAAGACACTTTTATTGCTGATTTAGCGGTAGGAACGAATGCGGGTCAGATTAAAACCGGTTCTCTTTGCCGCACAGATCGTATTGCTAAGTACAATCAATTGCTAAGAATTGAAGAGGCGTTGGGTAGTTAGAATTTACTCTGCAAATTTAGCTACAAGCTGCTTGGCATTTAGCTCTTGCTGCTCTCCAGTTTGCATGTTTTTAAGTACCACCACTCCTCTCTTTTGTTCATCTTCACCTTGCACGGCTACGTAAGGGATCTGTTTTTTGTCGGCATATTTGAACTGTTTGGCCAGTTTAGCGTCTTCAAAATAATATTCGGTGTTTATGCCAGCCGCGCGTAAGGTTGTGGCTAATTGTAAATTTGCAGAGTCTAACTTAGAACCAAAGTTTACGATTAAAACTTGTGATGCCAACCCAATACCCGTTAATAGCTCGCGTGACTGTAGGGCTTCAACTAGTCTTTCAAAACCAAAGGCAACTCCTACTCCAGAAAACTGGTCATTGCAAAACATTCCACAAAGGTTGGCGTAACGTCCACCGGCACAGATTGTGCCTAGGGAGCGATCTTCTAATAATACGACCTCAAAAATTATGCCAGTGTAGTAGTCTAATCCACGCGCTAAGGCAGGATTAAAGTTTAAGCGTTTTAGATCAACTCCAGCTGCTTCTGCTTGGGCGAAAATCTCGCTTACTGCTTCGACTTTGTAGTTTTTAAGGCGTTCAAGTTTTTCTGAGTTACTTGCAGGTTGCAAAAGTAGGCTTTCAAGCTGCTGAATTTGGTCTTCTGCAAGCCCTATATCTTGCAACTCTCTTTTTACTGCTTCGATACCAATTTTGTCTAATTTATCTAAAATCCTGATTACAGTGACCGTTTGATCACTGCTAACTTCCACCGACTCCAATACCGCTGTTAAGGTGCGACGATCGTTAAACTGAATTTCAAAGTCGGCAAAGCCTAATTTTGTTAGCACATCGTTGATTACTAGTACACACTCCAACTCGGCTAATAGGCTGTCGGTTCCGATGATATCTATATCGCATTGATAAAACTCTCGTAAGCGGCCACGTTGTGGTTTATCTGCACGCCAAACACGTGAAATCTGATAGCGTTTGAATGGTTTAGGTAGATCATTGTGGTTCATAGCAAAGTACCTCGCAAAAGGCACAGTTTGATCATAGCGCAAGGCAATGTGACGATCACCGTTATCTTGAAAGTGATAGGTTAGCTTATCTCCTTCATCGCCGTATTTTCCTAAAATCATTTCTGCATATTCGATGACTGGCGTTTCGATCGTATCGTAGCCATAATTTTGAAAAATTTCTACAATTTGGCGCATTATATAGTCACGTTTGGCCATTGTAAGTGGACCATGATCGCGCGTACCTTTGAGGATGCGAGGTTCTAACATAAAATTGGGATTATTAATCATAGATTAACTGAAAGCAGATTACTTTCCAATTCTTTATTTGCTACTAGTGCTAAGACCTAAAAAAAAATTTTTATTAATTCCTCAATTATAGTTGTTAATAGACCTATTATTACAATAATCATGATAAAAATCTTGTAAATTATTGCAACTGTTTCATCTGGCGATTTACCCGGAAGTTTAATCCATGAATAAATTGATGTTGTTTGCACAAGAAATTGAACAAATCTAATAGTATATTTATTGAGATTAACAATAAGGAAAATAAAAGTTAACAGCAGAATTTTTATCAAGAACTCAAGCATTATTTTATGAAATAAAAATTATCACATTAAGTACTGTGTCTATTTATTTTTATTTATAAGTTTTGTTTGGTTAGCTGCATTTACTGGACTCTTGATGTAATGTGCCGAATTCATCTGTTCATTATAAAATAATGCATTATTTATGTTCTCCAATATTCCATTGCCAGTTTTTAAATCAGATAGCGAATCCAAGGTATCATAAACTAGACCACCAGCTTTATTCGAAATATATCTTGCGGAATGTCCGCCGCCTGTAATTCCAAAAGAATTTTTCCAGACAGGATATGCGTTCTTAATTTGCTTAACTGTGGAAGGTGCCTTTACTATACCAAATTGCGATACACTAGCTGCCGTCTCTGCTTTATCTAAAAATTCCGTATCACCAACCACACTCTCAAATGCATATCTAATTGGACCTTGAGAAATTGTCTGGGTCGGAGCATCGCCTTGCAGAAAATTTACAAAGTTACCCACAGAATTAACACTATGTAATACAGTTGAATCTGCTAAAGCAGCCGTGGCTGCTGCTAAAAGCCCCGTTGGTAAGCCGGCAGTAACGGGTATTAACGGAATGCTAGCTACAGTTATCCGACCAGTAACATATGTCCCAACCCCAGAAGCAAAAGCGACAACGCCGTCTAAATTGGCCGCTGTTAATGACTTAAGCCTATTACTTTCGGCCATTTTCGCTCCAACAGTACTGTATGCTTTTAATGTCTCAAGATCCATTTGGGCCTGTGCTTGTGCAGTTTCTTGTACAATCTCCTTAAAACTATTCCAAGCTCCACCCAACGACCAGTTCCCCGTCGGATCCGTATACTTCAGCGGATTGTTTTGTACGTAGATGTAACGGTTTTTGCCTAGGGTTGTGCCTCCATCATCAATTACTGTATCCCGGCTTATGAAACGGCCAATTTTAGGGTTGTAGTAGCGGGCATTGTAGTAATATAGCTCCGTTTCTGGGTCGAACTCTTGGTTGGTAAATAGGTAGTTTGTAGTTTTGCCACTTGCTTTGTCAAAGCCTGAGCCAAGGAGGCTTCCGTAAACATCGTATTCATATTTTTCTAATACCGCTTCTTGTTCATCTGTTACTAATACTGTAGATCCAAGTCTGTCAGTATGGATGTAGCGTAGGTCGCCGTCTTCTGTTACTTCTGCGATCTGGTCGAGTCCGTAAACTAAATTTTTTTGCACTGCTCCAGTCTCATTTAGTTCATTTAATACTCTTACTCCGTTGTTTAGATAGTAGGTTGTGCCTTTACTGCTGCTTTTCTTGATTCTGTTGCCAGCGTCGTCGTAGGTAAAGTCTACTGCTTGTTCAACTAAGCTTGGGATG